>JAYUEA010000515.1:0-9365 GCA_043739465.1 Propionibacteriaceae bacterium | reverse complement strand
TCGACGACGCGCTCGGCCTGCGTCAGGCGGCCCGGACGCGCGCCGAGCTGTACTCGTGGGACACCTCGGCTGCCCGCATGCTCGCCGTGCACCGCGAGGTCGGAAGAACGTCTCCATAAGATGCGTTCGGTGTTCGGTATTGATCGAACACCGAACATCGGCCACTATGCATGGACGCCTTCGAGTCTGAGCAGATGACGATGGATGTACTGCGTGACCTCGGGATCGCAGTCGCAGCATCAGATGGGTCGGCTGATGAGGGCTGGGACATCCGGCTCGATCCGGGCGACACGCACGTAGAGATCAAAGCCAGGACGTTGGTGGACCGTGCCGCTGCCCAACGACTGGTGGACGCCCCGGGCACGCACCTCGCGGCGTTGCCGAAGCTCGTCGTACGACCCGGTACGCCTGCGCTCCGCCGCCTTGCGATGTACGCACCCGGACCACGCCAACCGTGAACAGATTTCCGCCACGCGACACTGGGCGGCGGTGGACTGGCATCGCACTGGCCGCCCCACCTACCCGGTGGTCGTCGGGAGGCAGGGCGGCCGGGGCGCGTGCGCTACTCCTTCACTGCTCCGCCCGAGGCGTTCATGAGCCTCTTCTGGAAGATGAAGAACACGATCGCCACGGGGATGGTCATGAGGGCGCCGGCGGCGAGCTTGACCGGGTACTGGCTGCCTGCGCTCAGCGCACCGCTGGCGAGCTGGGCGACGCCCTTGGTCAGAGGCGTCAGCGACGGGTCGTTGGCGGCCACGATGAAGTGCGCAAGCTCGTTCCACGAGCCTTGGAACGACAGGATGATGATCGTCACCAGCGCCGGTGTGGCCATTGGCAGGACCACTGACCAGAAGACCCGGAACGCTCCCGCGCCGTCGATCCGTGCCGCCTCCTCGACGCTCACGGGGATCGACTCGAAGAAGTTCTTCATGATGAACACCCCGGCCGCGTCGGCGAGCAGCGGGATGATCATGCCCGCGTAGGAGTTGAAGATCCCGAGCTGGTTGATCACGAGGAACTTCGGGATGAGCAGCACCACTCCCGGCACCGCCATCACGGCCACGAGCGCTGCGAAGACCACGTTCCGTCCCCGGAACGGCAGCCGGGCGAGCGCATACCCCGCCAGCGAGTCGAAGAACACCCTTCCGATGGTCACGGCGACCGTGATGATCAGGGAGTTCATGAACCACGTCGGGAAGTCGGAGTTGACGAACAGTCGGCGCAGCGCGTTGGCGGACCAGGGGTCGGGCCACAGCGACAGCGGGTTGGCGGTGGCGTCCGCGTCGGTCTTGGCCATCGTCGCGAGGTTGATGAGGAACGGGAAGATGTAGATGATCGCCAGTCCGATGAGGACCAGGTACGTCAGCGTGGTGGCCACGACAGCCGCCGACGGCTTCTTCCCGGGCTTGCGGGTGATCACTGGGGCAGCGCTCATGACGCGACCTTCCTCGGACGGGGCACCCTCGGTGTGCGCTCGCGGAGCAGCCAGCGAGGCACCAGGGTGAACACGATGATGATGGCGAACAGCACGAACGCCATGGCGGCGCCGATGCCCCACTGCTGGTTGCCGAACGACGACGAGTACGACAGGTACGCGGGCGTCAGGGTCGTCTTGGCCGGGCCGCCCTGGGTCGCGGTGTAGATCTGGTCGAAGACCTGCCAGCAGCCGATCATGCCTAGGGTGATGACGGTGAACGTGGTCGGTTTGAGCTGCGGCAACGTCACGTACCAGAACGACTGCCACGACGACGCGCCGTCGACCTCGGCGGCCTCACCGACCTCGGGCGACAGGTTCTGCAGGGCTGCGAGGTAGATCAGCATGAATGTGCCGCTGGTCGTGAAGATGGCCATGGACATGAGCGCGCACATGGCCACGCTCGGGCCGCCCAGCCAGTCCCACCAGGAGACGCCGAGCGCAGAGCTCTTCATGAGCCACTCCGGCCCGGTCGCCGCACCGAAATGGAAGATCGCAGCCGGCTCGTTGAACCAGTTGGGACCTTTCGCGCCCAGGAAGCCGATGATCTTGTTGATGGCTCCGGTGGTTGAGAACAGGAACAGCCACAGCACGGCGATCGCGACCGACGAGGTCACCGACGGGAAATAGTAGGCGGTGCGGAAGAATCCCCGCGCCTTGATGCCTTGGCGGTTGACGAGCAGCGCCAGCAGCAAGGAGAGCGCGGTCTGGATCGGGACCACGAGCAGCACGTACCAGAGGTTGTTCTTCAGCGCGACGCCGAAGTCGCTCGTGGTGAGCCCGCCGCCAACCAGGGCGCGGTAGTTGTCGGCGCCGATGAAGCCGACGTCGGAGGAGAACGGGCTGCCCCGGCCGGTCCAGTCCGAGACGCTCACCCAGAGCGCCATGAGGACCGGAACGGCCAGGAACAGACCCAGAATGACGAGCACAGGGGCCGTGAAGAGCCACCCTGCGGCGGCCTCCCTTCGTCGGATCCCGCCTTTGCGGCGCCGCGTCGGCCGTTTGGTCGACACGGTCGGGTCCATGACCCCAGTGCTCATCAGCACACCTACTTGATGAGTGCCGACAGGTTGGTCTGCGCCGCGTCAAGGACCGTCTTGGGGTCCTGGGTGCGGAGCTGGCCCAACTTCTGGTTGAGGTCGCTGACGACCGTGGCGGAGCCGGCCATCGTGGGAACGCCCTTGGCGTACGCCGCCCCGTTGATGAACGGCACCAGAGTCGGGTTGGCAGTCTTCCACGCGTCCGCAGCGGACTTGATGGACGGCATGACACCGAACGCCTTGGAGAACGCGAGCTGCTGATCAGTGGCCGTCAGGGCAGCGACAAGTGCCTTGGCGCCCTCGGTGTTCTGCGAGTCGGCGGCGATGCCCCAGCAGTTGGTGAACTGCAGCGTGCCCTTACCGGCCGGTCCGGCCGGGAGCTCGACGACCTTGTACTTGAGGTTCGGGAAGTCGGACTTCAGCGCACCGGTGATCCAGTTGCCCTCGACAGTCATCGCGCCCAGAGCCTTGCCGAACGCCTCTCCGCCCCAGCCTGCACCGACGTCGGCTGCGGTCTTGAAGCTGCCTGCGATGAGGTTGTCCTTGACATACTGCAGCGCCTTGACGTTCTCAGCGCTGTTGGCGGTCGCTGCCGTGGAGGTGTTGTTGGTGAGGTTGCCGCCGGCCGCGGCCATGAAGGCCCCGAAGCGTGCGTACTCGCCACCCATGACCAGACCGGTCGTCGTACCGCTCGTGAGCTTCTTGGCGACGGTGCTGAGCTGGTCCCACGTCGTGGGGACGTCAGCGTCGGTCAGGCCCGCCTTGGTCCACAGGTCGGTGTTGATGATCAGCTGGAGCGTCGAGAAGTCCTTCGGTGCGCAGTACAGCTTCTCCTTGTACGTGAAGTTCTTGACCAACGAGTCGTAGAAGTCGGCCTTGTTGCTGAGGGAGTCGCCGTACGGCAGGAGCGAGCCGTTGGCCGCGTAGCCGGCCATCGCGTCGGCGGAGAGGTAGAAGACGTCCGGCGGGGTCTTGGAGGCGAACCCTTGTGCCAGCTCCTGGTTGAGGTTCGACGCGGTGCGTACCGTCGCCTGGACGCCGGACTTCGTGGACCACGCCGCGACGGCGTCCTTGACCGCTGTGGTCTCGGCGTCGCCGGACGATCCGATCAGCACGGTGATCGGCTTGCCCGGCGTCTGGCTCGCGCTGGAGGTTCCTGAGCTGAAGCCGGAACCGCACGCGCTGAGCGCGACTGTCAGGCTCGCAGCGGCAAATGCTGCGACCCACTTGGAGGTTCTCATGGTGTTTCCCTTTCTTGGGTGTCGTCGAAACGGGGTTGGCCGTTCGTGGTGGTGTCAACAACCGCCGGGTGACTCGACCGACGGACGACGAGGTGTGGTGCGACGAGCCGATGCTGCGGCTCGGTCTCGGCTGAGGCCGGTCGGATCCGGGACCCATCTCCAAGGAGAAGGTCCAGGACTCCCTGGGCGACAGCATCGAGGGACTGGTCGACGCTCGACAGGCCCACGGCACGGGCCACGGGGGTGTTGTCGAAGCCGATGACGGGGAAGTGGGGGAGGCCGGCCTCGCGGACGGCCATCAGCGCGCCCAGCGCGAGGGTGTCGCTGACGCAGACGATCGCCTCCACCGCCGAGCCCCCGGAGAGCAGCTGCTGTACGGCGGCGCGAGCGTCCGAGACCCGATCCTCGGCCACCAGCTCGATGGAGGCTTCGATGCCGAGGTCCGCGCCGGCGTCCAGCCAGCCGAGGCGGCGGTCGTCGCCGGTGCCCGAGCCGCTGGGCCAGCCGAGGAACCCGATCCTGCGGAGCCCGCGTCCGTACAGGTGCGTGGTCGCCTGCCGCACGCCGTCGCGGCCGTCGACGTCGACCCATCGCATGAGGGGGTCCTCCGGGTCGGCGCCCCACGGGCGACCGAAGGCGACGAAAGGCAGACCCTGCGCCCGGAGCCAGCCGGGTCGCGGGTCGCCGAAGAACGTGGACGTCACGACGATTGCATCCACGTCGGCGGTGTCACGCAGCCTCGTGTACTGGGCGATCTCGTCCTCGGGACTGACGGCAGTGAACAGCAGCACCCGAAGGCCCCGGTCCTCGGCACGCTGCGTGAGCTCATGGAGGAAGCGGTCCAGCGCGGCGCCGGAGACGCCGTCGGTCGAGGCCGGGTCGATCCGGACGCCGATCGTCGAGCTCGCTCGTGTGCGGAGCTGGCGCGCGGCCGAGTTGGGGCGGTAGTTCAGCACGTCGACCACCGCCTGGACGCGCTCGCGGGTCGCAGGGCTGACGCGATGGGGGTTGTTGAGCACGTTGGAGACCGTCTGCGGGGAGACGCCGGCCTGGCGGGCCACCTCACCGATGGTCGGGAGTCCCGTGCCCATCTCTCCTCCTGACGCCGTCGTCACATGATCGCGCACTCTATTAGATCGATCTAATGGGCGCTACTGTACCTACTGCGCGGCCGTCGTCAAGAGCGCCGACGAACCAAGGAGGACCAGACGTGTCCGGACGACCAGACCACTCGGGGCCTACCACAGGCAGGCAACCGCTCCTCCACGACGGGCTCGTCGCCTTGCGGGCGCCGTCCCAGATCTGGTTCCGGAACCACGGCTCACTGGGGGAGGCGCCGATCGACGGCTACTACCTGGGCGACGTGCGGCTGCTGGACCGGATCGTGCTGACGGTCGGCGGCCACGTCGGCGAGCACATCGCCACGGAGGTCCTGGGCGCGGACAGCTTGCGTTTCACGATGCTCTACCGCGACCTCGACGACATCGACACCGCCGATCCGGACGTCCTCGGGGAGCACACCGTCTTCGTCGCTCCCGACGGTGTGCGGCACACCTTCCGGCTGGTCTCACGCCGCAACCAGGCCCTCGACGCGGATGTCTCACTGAGCCTGGGCCTTGACCACAGCGAGCTGATCGCCATCAAGGCAGGGGTGCTGGACCCCCACAGCTCCGTCTCGGCCGTCGTCGACGGCGACGGAGCTCGATGGCAGGGCCGTACGGCCTCGGCGTCGGTCGCGTGCCCCGGAGCCCAGGTCCTCGTCGACGGTGCAGAGCTCACGGCCCGCTGGGAGCTGGCGCTGCCCGCCCTGGGCGACCGCACCCTCACCTGGAGCCTCCACGCAGATGACCCGCTCGCGGTCGTGGAGGCCCCGCGGACCCCCGTGCCGTGGAACCTGCCGTCCCTGGAAGGAGTGGAGCCCGACCTCGCCCGCTGGGTGGCCACCGCCATGGCCGACCTCGACGCTCTCCGGCTGGTCAGGGTGGGCGACGACTCCGAGTTCCTCGCGGCAGGCGCGCCGTGGTTCTTCACGCTCTTCGGCCGGGACGCCCTGTGGGCGGCGCGACTCCTGCTGCCGCTGGGTACGCGACTCGCGGGCAGTACCTTGCGGACCCTGGCCGCCCTCCAGGGCCGCAACACCACCCCGGAGACCGCCGAGCAGCCCGGCAAGATCCCGCATGAGCTGCGCCGCGCGACCTTGAGGATCCCCGGCTCGTCGGTCGAGCTGTCTCCGCTCTACTACGGCACGATCGACGCCACGGCCCTGTGGATACTGCTGCTCGCCGACTCAGCGCGCGCAGGTCTTCCCGCCGCAGAGGTGGCGGAGCTCTTGCCTCCGTTGCGCCGTGCGCTCGCCTGGCTGCGTGATGGCGGCGACGCCGATGGCGACGGCCTCCTGGAGTACGTCGACGAGACCGGGCATGGCTTGGCCAACCAAGGCTGGAAGGACTCCGGTGACTCCGTGCAGTGGCGGGACGGGAGCCTCGCCACAGCACCGCTCGCCCTGTGCGAGGTGCAGGGGTACGCGTACGCGGCCGTGCTGGCCGGCGCCGACCTGCTGGATGCCGACACCCCCGGCGAGGGGGCCGAGTGGCGCGCGTGGGCTGCGCGGCTCCGACGCCGGTTCCACGAGACGTTCTGGGTCTCCGACGCCCACGGCAGGTACCCAGCAGTGGCTCTCGACGCCGACAAGCGGCCCGTCGACAGCCTCACCTCGAACATCGGGCACCTGCTCGGCACCGGGCTGCTCGACCCCGACCAAGCGGCACTGGTGGCCGCGCGCGTGACGGGACCGGACCTCAGCTCCGGCTATGGGCTACGGACGCTCTCCGCGACGTCGTCGGGCTACTGGCCGCTGTCGTACCACGGCGGCAGCGTCTGGACACACGACACCGCGATCGTCATCGACGGGCTGGTGCGCGAAGGGCGCCCCGACGAGGCGCGGACACTGGCGCGAGGTCTGCTCAGCGCTGCGACGGGGTTCGGTGGCCGGGTGCCCGAGCTCCATGCAGGCGTCGCCTCGACAGCCAGCCGCGTGCCGATCCCGTACCCCGCTGCCTGTCGGCCCCAGGCATGGTCGGCGGCTGCGGCGATCACTGTTCTGGGTGTTCTCGCCTGAACGCACAGATCCCCGCCAGCAGGTGCTGGCGGGGACCGGTGACGCAGTGCGGCAGGATCAGATCAGGCCGGCGGTCTGGCTGACGGCGCGGTCGTACCGCGCCTGTACGTCGGCCCAGTTGACGACGTTCCACCAGGCCTTCGAGTAGTCGGTCTTGACGTTCTTGTACTGCAGGTAGAACGCGTGCTCCCACATGTCGAGCTGGAGCAGCGGGATCTGACCGGCGGGGAGGTTGCCCTGCTGGTCGTACAGCTGGTTGATGTTCAGGCGCCCGCCCAGGGTGTCCCAGACGAGCAGCGACCAGCCGGAGCCCTGGATCGCGTTGGCGTTCTCGGTGAAGTGGCGCTGGAACTTCGCGAAGCCGCCGAAGGTCTCGTCGATGGCCGAAGCCAGCGAGCCCGTCGCCTCGCCGCCGCCGTCCGGTGACATGTTCTTCCAGAAGACCGAGTGGTTGATGTGGCCACCGAGGTGGAACGCGAGGTCCTTCTCGAGCTTGTTCACCGCGGCGAAGTCGTCCTTGTCGCGCGCGTCGGCGAGCTTCTCGAGGGCCGTGTTCGCCCCGACCACATAGGCGTTGTGGTGCTTGCTGTGATGCAGTTCCATGATCTCGGGGGAGATGTGCGGGGCGAGTGCCCCGTAGTCGTAGTCGAGATCGGGCAGCGTGTAGACAGCCATGTGACTCCTCGGATCGTGCGTCAGTTGCGATTGGGCACTTCCGCGCCCGTTGCCTGGGTCAACCCTGGCCCATTCTGGGCTATTCCTCTACCCCCGTAGGACTACGGGACCCGCCGTTTCGCCAGACGTACGTCCACGACCGGGGGGTGCTCGTGTGGGGGGGTCGTCATGGGCGGCCGCCGACTCGACCGGCGGTGGCCCGAGGTGCCGGCTGAAGTCACGTACACGCGCTGAGACGACAACGGCGCCGACCGGGGCCGGCGCCGTCGTGGGTGGTAGAGGTCAGCTGGTGGCGTCGTCGACGACGTCCGCGGCCTTCTCGGCAACGTCGCCCGTCGGGTCGGCGACATCGGCGCCGGCTTCCTTGACCGCATCTCCGGCATCGCCGTCCATGAGGTCCCCGACCTTGTCCTTGGCCTCGTCGAACAGGTCGCCGGCCTTGTCCTTGGCGTCCACGAAGACGCCCTTGGCGTCGTCGAGGAGTTCGGCGGCCTTTGCCTTCAGATCATCAGCGAATCCCATGTGCGCTCCTAGTAGCTCGAAAGATGGTGACCTCCGACGCCCGGCCGATCATCCAAGGTCTGTGATAGCACGCCCGGCGGCCACTTAGCGATGATTCGGCGGAAGTCAGGGACGCCGCACGGCGAACACTCGGAATCCCTTGGCGCTAGCGACCTTCTCGCAGTCCCATCCCTGGTCGTCCAGCCAGGTCGCGAGCGAGTCGGCGCCGAGGTTCCTGGCGACGACGAGCCACGCCGTCCCGCCGTCGGCGAGTCGTGCCAGCCAGGTCGTGAGCAGCTCGTGGAGCGCGGCCTTGCCGATCCTGATGGGCGGGTTCGACCAGATCTCGTCGTACTGCTCGTCGGCGGGTACGGAGTCGGGCAGGCCTGTACGGACCCGGTCGCCGAACCCGAGCCGGTCGGCGTTCGCCCTTGTCAGGGCCAGCGCGCGCCCGTTGACGTCGATCGCGGTGATCCGTGCCTCGGGGTCCGCCAGCCCGATCGCGACGGTCAGAGGGCCGATGCCGCACCCGAGGTCGAGGATGCTCACCGGGCCCTGCGGAGGCGGGCACGAGCGGAGCAGCACGGCCGTGCCGAGGTCGAGGCCGCTGCCGGAGAAGACACCGCGGGACGATTCCAGCTCGACTTTGGCATCCCACAATCGCATCGGCACGCGGAAGGTCTCGGCCCGTCCGGTCGGGGTCTCGAAGTAGTGGCTCACTGGTCGACCTCCGGGAGGGTACGGGTGGTGCGGGCGTCGCGCGCCCTCGCGGCGAGCTCGCCGTCGGACGGGTAGCCCACCTCTTCGAGGGTGAGCCCGTGCGGCGGCATCACGGTGATGTCGCCGGCGCGGGCGCCGAGCGTCAGCAGCCCTCGCAGCCAGTCGCGGTCCCGTCGGCCCGCAGCGACGGCGGTCAGCCCGCCCACGAGCGAGCGGACCATCGAGTGGCAGAACGCGTCGGCTCGTACGGTGATCTCCAGGGTTCCGTCGTCGAGGCGTACGGGGTCGATCTGCTGCAGGGTACGGATCGTGGTGGCTCGGTCGCGGCGCCTGCAGAAGGCGGCGAAGTCGTGGAGGCCGAGCAGGTCCTGGCCGGCGGCGGCGAGCAGCGGCACGTCGAGCGGCTCGGGGTGGGCGACGACGTGGTGGCGGCGCAGCGGGTCGCGGCTGGCGGGCGAGTCCCACAGCCTGTACACGTAGCGGCGCCAGATCGCCGAGAACCGCGCGTCGAAGCCTTGGGGGGCGCGGATGATGCGGTGGACCACGAGGTCGTCATGCAGGGCGCGGGACAGCCGCCGGGTCAGGAGCTCGCCGAC
>JAYUEA010000514.1:0-3122 GCA_043739465.1 Propionibacteriaceae bacterium | reverse complement strand
AATCGTGCACCTCAGCCTCCCTAGGTCCAGCCCGGCCGCCTGGCCACTCCCTCACCCTTGGTAAGTGCCGTGCGGGCCCCGCTGTGACGAACGATCATGCCGAGACTTCGGGAGCCCGCCAACCCGGCCCAGGCCGCGGCACCCACCTCGTCGGTAGCCTCCTGCGAGCCCGCGCCCGGGCGAACAGACAGCCCTCAGCGACCCGCGGTCGCGCACCGCAAAGGGAGCCGATTGGGCCGCGCAGCGGCCCAATCGGTGACCCTTTGCATACCTTGCTCCATGACGTACTTCCGAGCACTGGGTTGATGGAACTCGCCACCCGGCGGCAGAGCTTGGCGTTCGAGCTGCAGTCAAGCAGCCAAACCCAGGAGCACAGGCGCGTCAGGAGGCGCGCGCGGCGAGGCCCTTCGTATGCTGGATCCTCAGACGACCTTCGGGATCGGGTTGGACGCAGACATGGAGCTCGTACGCGACATACCCACGCGGGCCCTGCGTCGTGGTGACACCGTGGCTCTCTCGGGAAGCGTCTGGAGCGTCGAAGGGGCAAAGCCGACCGGCAGGCCTGCAGTCTTCGGAGTCGGCAGTGAATGGTTGGTCGCGCTCGCCGCTGATTCCGGCATACGCAAGGAGATCGCTTCGGCCGAATCCCATGTCTGGAAGCACGTCGGCACGAGGGCCCTAAACGACGGTTGACGACGTCGTGCCTCAGAACTGAGACACGTTGTTTCGATGCCACGTCAGGTACGCGGCACCGGGTGTTGTCGCGGCCGCCGGGAGCAGGAGACGCTCCGCGAGAGGCGGCCGGCCGAAGGCGGCCCTCGTCGCCATGTCGCTCTGCGCGGCGAGTTCTACCTCGGCTGAGACGTGGATGCGGAGGCCTCCGTTGACCATGAGGAGGCCGGTGTCGAACGCAACGTCGTGCGTGGGGCACGCGGTGAGCCCGTTCTGTACGTCGAGTCGCTCGGCAGGGGTGCTAGTGCGCCACGGCTTGATGTGGCTAGCCACCAGCATGCGGGCGGCGCGCTGCCCCGCGGTGGCGACGCTGAGGCCGCAGAACACACATCGATGGTCGTGGTTCCGCAGGACCTGTGCGGCGAACCGGTGCTGGCCAACGCGGGCGGCAGCGACAAGGAGCTGCTCGGTGACGCTCTCTTCGAGGTCGGAGCGTTGCTCGGACCAGCGTTCGGATGCGTCCTGCACGGCCTCTTCGACGTCCAGTTGACCGAGTTCTTCCTGACCCAAGAGCAGGAGATCGGATGTGTCGTTCTCTAGCAGCAGGAAGTCTGGAAATTCGACTGCGGTGATCCCGACGTCGCGGGCGGCCGCCAGGACGAGCCGGTACGTGACCGCCAGACTGCCCGGGGTGCTGAGCAAGCGAGCGGCGACCTCGATCTCGTGTTTCGCGCCGTTGCTGCGGCTCCCGTCGAGGTTGGCCATTTTCGCGAGGATGCTGCTGTTCGGTCTCCTGAACAGACGACCGAGCGTGGGAACGGGCTCCTCGGCCTTGTGGCTGGTGGATCCGCCGTAGCGGCGGTGATTGACCAGAAGGCTCGCCGCCAGGCACGTCAGGGTCTCAACGGGAACGAAGTCGACCTGCCGCCCCTCCGAGACGGGTCGCCGCCCTCGAACGCCGCGCCATTGGGAGCGGGCGTCGGGGAGCGTCAGGCTCAGGTAGTCCCTCGCTGTCCGCACAAACCACCCCCCTGTTAGGTGAGAAATCTAGTCCTTCGCTCTTCCCCAAACTGACAAGGCTCCTTTCCAGATCCGAGTTGGTCGATCCCTAAAGGGAGGGGCCACCCGGCCTCCGTGAAGTCAGGAGTGATCATGACCGCAGGGATCAATGAAGTCCTCGCCGCTGGCGAGGCAGCCGTTCGTGGAACGGACCACGAGGTGCTCGCCGCGTGGCCTGCCAGCTGGCGGTCTGCAGCTTCGTGTGAGGTATGGGACCACTGGCAGTTGGGCGCACGAACGCGATCTTCCGCGCGACCAAGCGCCTGGAAGCAGGAGGTCGCCCTCAACGACCTTCAGGTCGTCTGGGTGCACACTCAGGTAGCCGGCCCGGGAGACCCCTCGTCCGACACGAGGGCGACTGGACACGCACGACTTGGCAACGCCGGGAGGCACCGCTCTGGATACCCAGGAGGTGCCGCGTGGCTGTTGCCAGCGTGCTCGCTGCGTGGGCTCTGGTGATCCTTGCGGTCGCAGCGATCTGCCTGACCCGCCGCAACACGAAGTAAAGGGCACCTTCAACGCCGGCCCTGTCCCGCCGGCGTCAAAGGCGACCCCTGGGTGTCCCCTGCACGCCTAGCCTGTGCGGCATGGACGCTCGAGGCCACGCACTCCGGATCCTGTCGACCCGAACGCCGACACCCGGTTCAACCAGGCCTACTTTCCCAGTGACTGGTCAGGTGGCTTGGGGTAGCCAGGCGTTGCCTTCGGCGAGTTGAACGAGGGCCTGGTAGATGTTGATGTTGTTTTTGCCGGCGGTGGCGGTGTAGGAGCGGATCGCGGCGAAGTGCTGGGCGCCGGTGAGGGTGCGT
The DNA here is from genome assembly GCA_043739465.1 of Propionibacteriaceae bacterium. Classification (GTDB taxonomy): domain Bacteria; phylum Actinomycetota; class Actinomycetes; order Propionibacteriales; family Propionibacteriaceae; genus Fen-668. Next base: position 582 of record JAYUEA010000514.1, on the reverse strand, counting down.
AGGCAGCCGGAGACCTTCTGCCGGATTTTGACCATGCGGATGTCGCGTTCGGCGAGGTTGTTATCGAACGGGATGGCCGGGTCGGTGGTGAACGCGAGGTAGTTGGTTTCGCGGTTGCGGATCCGGCGGGCAAGGGCCCGGTTCTTGTTGCCCAGCGGGCCGGGGTCGGGGCGGGCGGTGGGGTCGGCGCCGATCCGGGCGGCGTCGATAAGCCGCCGGCGGTGGCGGGACAGCGCCGCGGGGTTGGGGGTGCTGCCGAGGGTGTTCGCGGTGTCGGTCAGCGTCTTGATCGCCAGCAGTGCGTCCAGGGCCTGCTGCGCCCAGCACCAGCCATCTTCGGGGGTGGTCGTGGCTCGGAGTTGGTGGTGGTCGACGACGGCGGTCAGCTCCCGGAGCAGGTGCGCGCCGCACAGGACGTGCCGGGCGCCTTGGTAGGTGTCGTAGGGAGCCCAGGCGTCGTGCACCGCGATCCCGGTGTAGCCGGGCAGGACCGCGAACGCATCGATCGCTTCGATGCCGCGGCGGCGGTGCACGTGCAGCAACGTCAACCCCGTGGTGCCAGCCGAATGCAGCCAGTGCAGC
>JAYUEA010000513.1:0-3128 GCA_043739465.1 Propionibacteriaceae bacterium | reverse complement strand
CATCACATGGCCTCGACCCCTCGAGGACTGCCGGAGGAGTCGAGATGAACCGGTTGCCGTACGACAGCGAGCCAGGGCGATGAACGTCGTCTTCCTCGCGTTGACGTTCCTCGCCGAGCTGGCGGCGTGGAGCGCGATCGGCGTGGCCGCGTACGCACTGGCCGGCGGCGGATGGAAGGGCTGGGTCGCAGCGATCATCACGGTCGTGGTGGTCATCGTGGTCTGGGGCCTCGTCGCGTCACCTAAGGCGAAGGCTCCCCCCGTCGCGGGCCTCATCACGAGAGTGGTCGTGTTGGGCGACTCACTGGTCCTGCTCGCCCTCGTCGGCCACCCGTTCTGGGCGGCCGCGCTCGGCCTGCTCATCGTGCTGGCGCACGGCGGAGTCAGCGCCAGCACGCGCCGTACAACCCCTGACTCCCCGGGAACCGACTCGCCGCACTGAGGCACCCGACGTCACCGACGTCCCTTTACCCAGCCTTTGCCTGGCGTTGGCGCCTCCCGAAGCCGGGCCGCGCGAGGGTGGGTCGAGTAAGGTCCGGTCACGTGCGTCGTCGGAACCTGGTGACGGCGCGACGGACATGCGAGACGGCTTGGGACTCGGGCTCGCTCGACACGGAATCTCCGACGAGAGAAGACTGCATGACGAGGATGAGGCGACGGCCGGAACCGGCGCGCGCGGATGACCTGCCTGGCGAGAGGTGGGCCCGACTGCGGACCGTGCTGCTGAGGTCCGTGACCGTGCTCCTGGCAGTCAGCATGCTGTACACGGCGGTGACGTTGGGCCCGATCCTGGCGGCGCCAGGGACGGATCCGGTGCCGGCAAGGGTCGCCGAGTGGATGCGGTCGAACAGCATGGGATGGGTCGTCACAGAGCTCGAGAAGGTCGCGTACCAGGCCACGAAACCGAGCGAAGGGGGCGACGTCTCCGGCGGGATCGGGACGGTTGCACCCATCGCAGTTCCCGGTGGTGATGGTGCGAAACCCGGATCGACGAAGAAGGCGGCAAGCGCGTCAGAGCTGCCGCTGCCCAACGTCGTACCACCCGCTTCTCCCGCCCTGCCCAACGAGGGCGTGTGGCAGAACCTGATCCTCAACGGCTCCGGGCAGCCGGCCGCGAAGGTAGTCACGGTCAGGCCTGATGTCGTGCACACCTCGTTCACCGCGAGCATCGTGTGGATGGACCCGCGCCGGATGACGTTCACGCTCCACCCCGGGACGCAGGTTCCCGGAACCCTGGTCGACGGCCAGTACACGGGCTCGACCTCCCTGACCAGTGCGGCCCTCGCGAGCACCGTCGCCTCGTTCAACTCCGGCTTCATGTTCAAGGACGCCGACGGCGGCTACTGGCAGGACGGCAAGGCCGTGGTGCCGTTGGTCCAGGGCGCCGCGTCCATGGTCTTCGGTACGGACGGGTCCCTGTCTGTACAGGTCTGGCACGGCAGTCAGCCCGGCCCCGGCGTCCAAGCGGTGCGGCAGAACCTGTCGCTCCTCATCAGCAACGGCACCGTGAGCCCGGCCGTCCACGACCCCACCACGGCGGTCTGGGGGAAGACGGTCGGCAACTACGCGTTCGTCTGGCGGACCGGTATCGGCGTGCGCGCCGACGGCAGCATCGTGTTCGTCATCGGACCGACCCTGTCCATCGTGACGCTCACGGATCTCCTCCAGCGTGCCGGAGCGGTCAACGCGATGGAGCTCGACATCAACAAGGACTGGACGAGCTACCTCACGTACCGCGGCGGGTCGCCGACCAAGCTCACTCCCGACGAGGCGCCGTCCGGACAGCGCTACCTGACGAGCTCAACCCGGGACTTCGTCGCCTGCTCGGTACGAGCTTGAGGCATCCCGGATGGTGGTCTTGATCCGCCGCCATCCGCCCGCGCGGTTGTCGGCGATGACGTTGCGGAGCAGCTCGAGCAACGGGCCGTCCGGGATGGGGTCGCCCTCGTAGAACGCGATCGTCCGGCCCGTGGAGTTGCCGTGGCCGCTGGTGATGATCCCGTACGGATCCGGCGCGAGGCCCCCGTCGTACAGGAACAGGTTCACGTGGTCCTTCGTCGCCAGCAGCGCGCAGACGTTGCCCCGGAGGACGAAGTACGGCTGCACGGTGCGCTTCACCGTCTCCTCGAGCTCGGGGTCAGCCTCGTGCGCCAGGTCGCGGAGCCTTTGGCAGATGTCGCGCTGCCAGTCGGGCAGGTTCGCGAGGTAGGCGTCGACGCCGTGGTGCACCGCGTATCTCATGGGCTCACCCTGTGCGCAGCCGCGCTCACAGGCAAGTGTCCACGGCCCGCGGATGCGGTCCACGACTGCTCACTCGGGGGTTGTGGTCGCTTTGCGGGGGGTCGTCGGAGGGCTGCGCGGTTCGCTCGGAGTTGTGGTCGGAAAGGCGGCGATCTGAGCCCTCAGAACGACCGCTACCCGAGCGAACCGCTCGACGCCTCGATCGGTCGCGTCATTGCCGAAGGGGACGAGGGAATCCGCAGCCTTGTCGCCAGCCTCGTCAGGCGTGCGCAGTCAGAGGGCGAGGTGCCGGCCGGGCTCAACCCCGACCACGTCGCCTGGGCCTTCCTCGCGCTCGCCACGGGTGTGGCGACGCAGCTTCTGTACGACCCCGCGAGAGAGCAGGTTGTACGGGCGCGCGTCGACGCGGCGATCGCAGGGCTTGTCGGGGCGCACTGAACAACACCAGTAGGTGCTGCCTCGGAGCCCGGCACTTCACCCCCGGATCCCTGAGGAGCTGCCCGGTAAAGCCCGGCAGCGTCGCGACCGGCTCCCTGAGGAGCTGCCCGGCGAAGCCCGGCAGCGTCTCGAAGGGTCGTCCCGCGCCCTGAGGAACTGCCCGACGAACCCGGCAGCGTCGCGACCGGCTCCCTGAAGAGCTGCCGGGCGAAGCCCGGCAAATGTCACCACGAATCCCTGAGACGTTGTCCGGCGAAGCCTGGCACTCTCGTCCACGGACCCTGCGGTGCTGCCTGGCGGAGCCGACACCGTCACCCCCGGATCCCTGAGGAGTTCCGGCGAAGCCCGGCCGTGTCAGCCCCGGATCCCTGAGGACTTGCTCGGCGAAGCCCGCCAGCTGTCTCGAAGGGCGACCTGCGCGCACGCGTACGAATGAAAAAGTGTCAGTG
>JAYUEA010000512.1:0-9468 GCA_043739465.1 Propionibacteriaceae bacterium | reverse complement strand
GTGAACGCGCCTTGCACGAGGTCGTCGTGGGGCGGAGGACCCGGCTTCTTGCCGTTCAGCAGTCCCGATCTCGGCCACCTGAGGCAGGGAGCCCCGGGGCAGTCTTAGCATGACCACGTGGCCCACACACTGGGGGAAGGGCCCGGCGACACCGTGAAGACAACACGGCAAAGACCCGAGACTCCTTGCCTCCCGAAGGTGTCCGGACGCGATCAGCTCCCCTGGGAACCGGGTCCGGCCGTCGTGGGCTAACGGGATTTCGAAGCCTTCCGGACGCGATCCCGCGAGGATGTGATCCCGTATCAGTTCCTGAGTAGCTCGGGGTCCGACGCAGGTCTCATGTGCGACAGTCCCGCTCGGGTCGGCAGGCCCTCCCAATCCCCAGCCGATGCCACGCAGCGCCCTGCCACCCAAACTCCCCGACGCAACGCATCGGCAGGCGTCAGAAGGTCCAGCAGTCCGGACAGCAGGCCAGCGCACAATGCGTCCCCGGCTCCTATGACGTCGACAACCGGAACCTCGGCCGCGGGGACGTCGGTGCTTCCCTCCGTCGTGATCAACGTGGCGCCCGCGCTGCCCCGCTTCACGACCACCATTGGGATGCCCGCATCGTCGACCAGGTCCACCTCGTCCTCGGAGGCCACCAGGAGGTCCACAAGTCCCCGTACGGACGCCAGAGCGTTCGCTGCCTCGTCCCGCGACCACAGTGCGGGACGGAAGTTCACGTCCAGGCACACTCGTACCGACCTCGACCTGGCCTCCCGAGCCAGGCCTACCCATGAGTCGCGCGCTGACTCTGACAGAGCCGGTGTGATGCCGCTCAAGTGCACCCACTGAGCGCCGGAGTCGAGCGCGGAGAGGGCGTCAGACGGCTCCAGTCGCGAGCCCGCGGAGCCCCGGCGTAGGTAGGTCACCCGGCGCGCATGATTTGACGGGTCGACCAGCACCATCGCGCCCGCCGATGCTCCAGGGACCCGCCGGACGAAGCGGGTGTCAACTCCTTCGCCAGCCAGTGTCCCGCTTACCCACGTGCCCAGGTCGTCGTCGCTGACGCATCCCACCCACGCGGATCGGTGACCCAACCGGGCCAGCCCGATCGCGACGTTGGCCTCGGCTCCCGCGACGTGCGCCTCGGCGCGCCACGCCCCGGCCAGGGGTCCTGGCGTTCGGAACGACACCAGCGCCTCGCCGAGCGTGAGGACGTCGATCACACGAACTCCCGCGCCACCGCTGCGAAAGCGGACGCCCGCAGGCGCAGCGCTGCCAGATCTCCGCCGGAGGATGCGTCGCCCACGAGCGGCGAGCCGACGCCCACCGCGACTGCACCCGCCTCGAGGTAGGCCCTGGCCTCGTCGAGACCGACCCCTCCGACCGGGACGAACGCCACGTTGGGCATGGGCTGGCGCAGGGCCGTGAGGTATGCGGGGCCGCCTATCGATGCCGGGAACAGCTTGACCGCCACCGCGCCCATGTCGAGCGCCTCGTACACCTCCGTGGGCGTGAGCACGCCTGGGGCCACCGGCAGGCCCAACGCCACAGCGCGCCTGATCCCGGCCGTGATCCCCGGGCTCACTGCGAAGCCGGCGCCGGCCTCGGCGACGGCCTCGGCCTCGGCATGCGTGACGACCGTCCCGGCTCCGACGAGGCATCCCGCGGGCGCCACGGCGGCCAGTCGCGCGATGACGCGCACGGCGTCCGGCGTGGTGAGAGAGACCTCGATGAGGCCGATCCCGGAGTCGAGCAAGGCAATCGCCGCCGCCTCGGCGGATTCGCCGGACGATCCCCGCACGATCCCCATCAGCTTGTGCGTACGCAAGGCGTCGACCAGGTTCACCATTCCGCAAACCCGCCGTCGTCGTGGCGCCACACGGGGTTGCGCCAGGCATGCCCGCGCCGGTCCGCCTCGCGCACACGCGCCTCGTCGACCTCGATGCCCAGCCCGGGGCCGGTGAACCGCTCGACGTGGCCGTCGACGAACCGGAACGGCTCCCGGTCGACTACGTAGTCGAGAAGTTCGGCGCCCTCGTTGTAGTGGATCCCGATGCTCTGCTCCTGGATGAGGTGGTTCGGCGTGGCGAACGCCACCTGCAGGCTGGACGCCAGGGCGATGGGACCCAGCGGGCAGTGCGGGGCGAGGGCTACGTCGAAGGTCTCGCACAGCGATGCGATGCGCCGCACCTCGCTGATCCCCCCGGCGTGAGAGAGGTCCGGCTGAGCCACCGCGATCCCTGCCTGGAGCACGGGCAGGAACTCCTGCCGCGTGTAGAGACGCTCCCCGGTCGAGACAGGAGTGACCGTCGACGCCACCACCTGTGCGATCAGGTGGCTGTTCTCGGGCGCTACCGGCTCCTCGAGGAAGAACGGTGACAGCGGTTCCAGAAGACGAGCCAGCCGGCGAGCCGTGGCGAGTGTGAACCGGCCGTGCAGGTCGACGGCCACGTCACGGTCGGGGCCCAGCACCTCGCGGGCCGCCGCAACCCTGTCGTAGACCCCCTGCAGGGATGCCGGCGTGCCGAGCGGCTTCATCCGGCCGGAAGCGTTCATCTTGACCGCGGTCATGCCCTCCTCGACCACCTGGGCGACCTGGTCGGCGACCTCGGTCGGCTCGTCGCCACCCACCCAGCAGTAGACCCGAACGCGATCCCGTACCGGGCCGCCGAGCAAGACGTGGACGGGCAGCCTGACTGACTTGCCCAGGAGGTCCCAAAGGGCCTGGTCGAGCCCGGCGACCGCGCTGGAGAGGATGACCCCGTGGCGGTAGAACGACCCCTTGGACATGACCTGCCAGTGGTCCTCGATACGGAAGGGGTCCTGGCCGATCAGGTACTCGGCCAGCTGATGGACGGCCGTCCGGACCGTCTCCGAGCGCCCCTCGCAGGACGCCTCCCCCCACCCGACCAACCCGCCGGACGTCTCGACACGCACGAAGAGCCAGCGTGGCGCAACCAGGAAGGTCTCGACTCGGGTGATCGTCTCCATCGCCTATCCCTTCGTCGCGCCAGCGGTCAGGCCCGCGACGATGTACCGCTGGGTGAACAGGGCGATGACCATGATGGGCACCGTCACCACCGTGGAGGCCGCCATGAGGGCCCCCCAGTCGATTGAGGCGTACCCGATGAAGTCGTAAATCGCCACCGGCAGCGTCTTCGTGCTGGAGCCCGACAGCACGAGGGCGAACATGAAGTTGTTCCAGCTGAAGATGAAGCTCAGGATGCCGGCGGTAGCCATGCCGCCGCGGCTCAGCGGCACCATGAGGTGCCAGAACGCCCCGATGTGAGTAAGCCCGTCGACCAGTCCCGACTCCTCGATCTCAAGGGGGAGTCCGTCGAAGAACCCCATCATGATGTACACGATGAGCGGCAGGGCGACGAACATGTGCGACAGGATCAGCACCCACAGCGAACCGACGAGCCGCAGATTGCTGAAGATGTAGTACCAGGGCACCAGCAGCGAAATGCCGGGGATCACACGGGCCATGAGTACGACCAGGGCCGACTTGTTCATCACGAACCGGCTCATCGCGAAGGCTGCCGGTACGCCCAGCACCAGCGACGCCCCCGTCGCGGAGAGCGCCACCACGGCCGAGTTGATGATGTAGGCACCGAAGTTGCCCTGTGCGAACACCTTCGTGAAGTTCTCGAGGGTCGGCATGAACGCGATGGTCTTCGCCACGTCGTAGATGTCCACATTCGTCTTGAAGGCGGCCAGCACCATCCAGACAATCGGGAGGAGCAGAAACAGCACCACGAGCATGAGCATCGTGAACCGGAAGACCTTGTACTGGCGGGACTGGACCATCAGACCGACTCCTCCCGCTTGCGGGTCAGCAGGAAGATGCAGGTGACGATGATCACGAAGAACAGGATCAGCACCGTCGAGCTCCGGGCGAACTCGTTGTAGTCGAACGACAGACCGTACGCGTAGAGGTTGAGGGTCTCGACCTCGTTGAAGGAGCCGCCGCCCTTGCCCTTGGCCGCGATCAGGATGTCGAACGTCTTCAGTGCGTCGATGCCGCGCAGCAGCAGCGCCACGATGATGGTGGGACGGAGCATAGGCAAGGTGATCCACCGCAGGGTCTGCCAACCGCTCGCGCCGTCGACCCGGGCGGCCTCCTGCGGCTCGTCCGATAGCGACGTGAGGCCCGCCAGCAGGATCAGGGTGACCATCGGAGTCCACTGCCAGATGTCCATGAACATCGTCGTCGGCAGCGCCGTGAACTCCCCCGCCAGCCACGGCTGGGCCGGGATGCCCACCGCCACCAGCAGGCGGTTGACCGGCCCGATCGACGGGTCGAATATCAGGCGCCACATCATGCCGACCGCTACCGGTGTGGCCACGAGCGGCATGAGGATCGCGATCCGGACCCACTTCTCGCCGCGGAACGGGCGCCACAGGAGCAATGCGATGCCGAGGCCGAACAGCATCTCGAAGAACAGTACGACCACGGTGAACGAGATCGTCCGCCCGACGGCCGGCCAGAACCGGTGTGTGTCGGTGAGGATGTCGCCGTAGTTCTTGAGCCCGACGAAGCTGGACTCAGCGCGGACCGAGCCCGAGGCGTCCGTGAGGGACAGCCAAGCGGTCCAGACGACCGGAAACGCGATCAGGCAGACGATGAAGGCCATCGCGGGCAGAGCGAATAGCCAGCGACGGTGCTTGTTGGCCCAGTGGGACAGGGCGTCGCGCCGTGCGGCGCGCGCGGTGAGGGCAGAAGTCATGGTGGCTCCTTCCGATGGTGGGGATGCGTGCGTCCCCACCATCGGGGCTGGGACGGACTACTTCTTCTCGCTATCCAGGACGGCCTGGAACGCCTTCACGGCGCTCTCGACCGACGCGGTCACGTCGGAACCCTTGATCGAGTCCACGATCGGCTGGCCGACAGCTTCACGCGCCTTCACGACCTGGGCGACGATGGGGCGGTCGTGGTCGACGCCGCCCTTGGTGCTCGCGGCGATCGCCTCGGCGAGGTCCTTCGGGTACGACGACGTACCGGCAGCATCAGCCCACACCGACGTACGGGCGCCAGGGATGCCGCTCTTCTGCTGGGCCAGTGTCTGCTCCATGCTGGTGGCCCACTGGATGAACTTCCACGCGTTGGCCTGGTTCTTGCTGGCGTCGTTGATGCCGAGGGCCCACGACGGGATGTTGTACGGCTTGCTTCCCGCCGGGCCGGCCGGGAAGACGGCAAACCCCACCGTGTCGGCGACCTTCGACTTGGCCGGGTCGGTGGCGTTCTTGTAGAGCGAATCGGCCTCGGTGTAGAAGGCCGCCTTGCCCTGGGTGAAGATCGCCATCGCCTCCGGCCAGCTCATGTCGGTGGACACGTTGGCGGGGCCGTAGTTCCTGATCAGGCCGCCGTAGAACGCGTACGCCTTCTTCGCGGCGTCCGAGTTCACGGCCGCCTTGCCGGAAGCATCCACCCAGTCGCCACCCATCGAGTACAGGAAGCTCGAGAACTGGGTGACGGCCGGCGACTTGCCCGTACGTGCGACGAAGCCCGCGATGTCCGGGTTGGCGGTCTTGATCGTCTTGGCGGCGGCCTGGAGCTCGTCGAGCGTCTTGGGGACGGACAGGCCCGCCTTCTGCAGCAGATCTTTGCGGTAGTAGAGGACCTCGCGCTCGGTGATGATCGGCACCCCGACCACCTTGCCCTGGTACGTGGTCGCAGCGATCGGGGCCGGCTGGAAGTCCGCCAGGTTCCACGTGGCGTCGGCCTTCGCCTTCGAGGTCAGGTCGGCGAAGTACTTGTTCTGAGCGAACAGCCGACCCTCCTGCAGCGGGCGATACATCATCACGTCGATCTCGGATGTGCCCGCGTTGAGCTTCACGTTGTACTGGTCGCTCAGCTGATCCTCAGCGAGCTGGGTGATCTCGACCTTGAGACCGCTCGCCTTCTCGAAGTCCGGGATCGCCTTCTTCACGTTCTCGGTCCACACATGGTTGGCCATCGTGACCTTGACCGTGGTGGATCCTCCGGAGTCTCCACCCCCTGTATTCGCGCTGCAACCCACCGTGACTGCAGCCACCAAGCCACCAGCCCCTGCCAGGACAGTTCGTCGGCTCACCAAAGACATGATCTTCCTCCGCTCGTCGTCGGCCGCCGTTGGCCGATGATCTAGCACCGAGCACATACGCTCGTCCGCTTTGTCTGTACATAGTAGCCACACAAACCTGATGAGCCGACCCCGGGGGCCCTAGAATGCATGACATGTCGGTAACGAATGGCGACGCTCCTCCCACTGCGACGCGCAACCTGCATCAGGATCTGCTCGACGCGCTGGGAGTCGAGATCGTCGGAAGCGTGTCTCGGGCGGGCCTCGTGATGTCGATCGACGAGATCGCCGAAGCGCACAGCGTCTCGCGCTCGGTAGTACGCGAGGTGCTGCGAGTGATGGCGTCGATGGGGCTCGTCGCTTCCAAGCGCGGTGTCGGCACCGTCGTGCTGCCCGCGCGTTCGTGGAACGTCTTCGACCCTCAGGTGGTCCGGTGGCGCCTCGCTTCCGAGAACCGGATGGCCCAGCTGCGATCGTTGGCGGAGCTTCGGGCCGCCTTTGAACCGGAGGCTGCCGCCCTGGCAGCGATGCGCGCGGATGACGCCACCGTGGGGTCCCTCGTTGGCGGGGCGGCCCGGCTCTGGGTGGCCGGCCACACTGACGGGTCGGAGTTCATCGAGCTGGACGTGACGTTCCACACCATGGTGCTCGAGGCGTCCGGCAACGAGATGTTCGCAAGTCTCGCGCCGGCGGTGAGCGAGATCCTTCGGGGACGCGTGCGTCACCATCTGACGCCGTCCCTGCCGGCGGATGCCGCCCTCGAAAGGCACATGGCGCTCGCCCGAGCCATCCAGAAGCGTGAGCCTGAAGCTGCCCGCGCCTCAGCCCGGCAGATCGTCGACGAGAGCATCCGAGAGTCCCGGCACCTGTGGGGAGACCTCGATTGAAGAGGCGGCGACCAAAGGTGATGCCCAGGGGAGTTTCGTGACTCGGCCGATTGATGGCGTCGGACAGGCAAGGCAGCGTCCTTAAGTCGCGGGTCCCGGGTTCGAGCCCCAGTGGGCGTACGCCGTGTCAACCGGTCGCCCGGATGGCGCGTCCTCAGCATGTGAGGCGTGCCGGGCGCCCAGGGCAGGAGGCCGCAGTGAAGCGCCGTATCTGGACCCTCGTGCTACTTCTTAGCCTGGTCGTCCTGATGCCCGCCTGCTCGAGCGGCCCGTCCCTCGAGGGCGCGTGGACCGCGACCTCAGCCAGGCCGCAGACGCTCGTCGCGGACACGCCGATCACCATGGCGTTCGCCAAGGGTCAGGTCTCGGGGAATGCAGGCTGCAACCAATTCGGCGGTTCCTACTCGGTCAGCGGCGGCCTCCTCAAGGCGCCCCAGCTGGGGACCACGCTCATGTTCTGCGGACGGCCACGCGGCGAGCAGGAGGGCTGGTTCCTCGCGTTCCTCTCCTCGTCGCCGACGGTCTCGGTCGACGGGGACACGCTCGTACTGTCCGGCACCACGTCGACGGTCACGTTCCGGCGCGGGTAGGTGTCAGGCCCAGGTACAGGCGCTCCCGTACGCGTGGCCGAGCAGCAGGTCGTGGAACTCCACGTCCACGTTGTCGGTCGTGATCATCTGGTCGGGCGACGGATCTGCGATCGCGGTGGGCAGGGTGCCGTTCAGCACCCACGCGGCGGAGCACGTGCGCGGGCTGCCGAAGGACGCGCTGACCCCGAACCTGTCGACCGATCGCATCGGCACGATCGCCGCAACCGGCTGGATCCAGTCGCGGGCCGGCCAGGTGAACCGCACCACGGTGTCGTACGTCTCGCCGAGAGCGACGGGCCGCGGAAGACTGAACCGAAGCCGCCAGCTGGTGACGGACAAGGAGTCGCGGCCCACGTACCTGCACCCGGACACCCCCTCCACGTGCAACGAGTCGGAGTCCCCGACGATCGGGATGGAGACGACCTCGCCGATCTCGGTGAGCTGGTCGACGGTGGCCACCAGCGTCCGGGTGCTGACGAACACGGGTGACGGGGTGGAGACGTCGATGTCGAAGTGGTACGAGACCCAGTGGAACCCCGGCCTCACAAGGCCCTGCGCGGCGAGAAGCGAAGCACTATCCGGTCGGCCAGCAGTTCGTCGGCGTGGGTCAGCCGACGGCGCAGGTGCGGGCGTCACGCTGCAGCAGGCTCCCGACGTCCGCGATGTCGGCTGGCCGCCTCGCCCTGGTCGGCAACCCCCTGGATTCCCCAGCGAAGGTTACGACGCGTACGTGTTCGTCATCGAGCTGGACGCCGGCTGCGCCGTCTTGAGCAGCCCTGCGGCGACCATCGCGGTGGACATGGCGTCCCACGCGGTGGCGTCCAGGGTGCCGGTGACGGTGCCGTCGGTGCTCTGGAACAGCGGGGCGGTGGCTGCCAGGACGGCCTTGGCGCCGATCGCGGTCGTACTGTCGGACAGCCCCGGCACGTACGTGGTGCTCGCTGTGAACGCTCCGGCCTGGTCCTCGACGACCGACTTCATGCCGGCGACGGTGCCCTTGACGACCGCCTTGACGATGTCGGGGTGGGCGGTCGCGTAGGCGCTGGTCGTGACGAGGGCGATGCTCACGAGCGGTACGTTCCCCAGGTCGATCACCCTGGCGGAGATGCCCGCAGCCGCGAGCTGGATCGGCTCGGAGTTCACGAAGCCGACGATCGCGTCGACCTTCTTCGTGGCGAGCGCGGCCTGCTGGGTGTAGCCGATCTCCTGCACGGTGACGTCGTTGGTGGTCAGGCCGGCACTCTTGAGGGCCATGAGGAGGCCGAACCAGGACTCGCCGTACTTGCCCGGCAGCCCGATCGTGCGGCCCTTGAGATCGGCGATCGAGGCGATCGTCGAGTCGCCCGGCACGATCACCCGTACGGGGTAGCGGCGGTAGTACGAGGCCACCGCGACCAGGTCCGTACCCTCCGCGCGCGCCTGCAGCACCTCATCGCCACCGGCCACGACGAACTGCTCGCTGCCGGTCGTGATGGCGGTGAACAGTCCCTCGGCGGTGCCGTGATGGCGCAGCGTCACGGGCGTCGTGAACAGGCCCTTCTGGCTCGCCACGTAGAAGGGGCTGAACTGCACGTTCGGGATGTAGGTGAGGCCGATCACGGACGCGGACGCGGTGGCGGAGCCACTGGCCCCGGTCGTCGTCGTGGCCGGAGCGCAGGCGCACAGGGCGAGCACGGCGATGGCGATGGCGATGAGACGTGTACGCACAGGGTTCTCCTAGGACTCGCGGACGAGGGACTGGATGGTGCTGGATCGGCGCTCGAGGGCGACGAGGACCAGGTACGCGGCCGACGCCACGGCGGCCAGCAGCACGATCGTCGCGACCATGCCGGCGGTGTCGAGCTGGTCGCGCTGCACGGTGAGGACGGTGCCGAGACCGGCCCCGCCCATCACCATCTCGCCCACCACGGCGCCCGTGACGGACAGCGTGAAGCCGTT
>JAYUEA010000511.1:0-9469 GCA_043739465.1 Propionibacteriaceae bacterium | reverse complement strand
CACCGAGCAGCGCGACCAGGTGGCGGTCGCCGAAGGTGTGCCGGAACACGATGGGCGTGAGGATCGGTGGGGTGATCGCCGGGATCGCGTACACGAGGATCGCCACAGTCTGCGGCGCCAGTCCGCTGGAGGCGGCGAACAGCGCCAACGAGGCCACGAGCAGGACCGTCGCGAGCGCCGCAGCGACGAGGGGACCGAACCGGTCGTTGATCGCTCCGTAGCCGAGGGTCGCCCCCACGTTCGCGATCGACAGCACCGCGAGCAGGGACCCAGCGAGCGCGAGCGTCAGCCCGTGCTCCCTCATCAGTGACGGGAAGTGCTGCTGCATGGCCATGAGGGCGCTGTACAGGGTGAGCCCGGCCATCAGCGACACGAACTGCGGGCTGGTGAACATGGCCCGCGCGGTCCCGTGCGAGTGGCCCACGTCGCCGTCAGCCAGATCGTGGTCCGCGCCGTACGCACGCAGTCCGACGACCGAAGGCCTCGCCCTGATGAGGAAGATCCCGCTGACGACGGCCACGGCGAGGGTGATCACGCCGACCATGCGGAACCCCAGCTGCCACCCACCGCTGAGCACGACCGCGGGCAGCACGGTACCGGCGACGACACCGCCCAGGCTCGCGATCGACATGACCACGCCCAACATCGTCCCGCGTCGCTGGATGAACCAGTCGTTGACGAGAACGGCGCCTGCCATCTGGAAAGACAGTGGAGCCAGGATCCCTGCCCCGAATGCGGTCATGTACAGACCGGGCAACCCGGTGACGTACGAGACCATGAAGAGCGAGACTCCTGTGACGACCCCGCCGATGAGGATCAGGGGTCGTACGCCCACCCGGCGGAGCAGCATGGGTCCAGCCACGGACATGCCCGCGGCCCCGACCAGCGCGGTGATCGACGTGAAGATCATCACGCTGCCCAGGCTGACGCCGAGCGAGGCGGCCATGGGCGGCAGCATCATCCCGCCGCCCATGAACACGAGGACCTGCAGGGACATGAGGAGCCCCGACCCGACGACGACCAACCAGTGGCGCAGGGTCACGAGGACGTCCGTTGGACCAGCACGCTTCCACCAAGGGGAACAGGCACGGGAGACTCCATCAACCGAATACGCCCGCGCACCGCGGGGCGACGGCTCATCGTACAGAAGGCCGCAGAGATCCACCCTGCCGCCCACGCTGCCCGTGAAAGAGATGACATGCAAGCCTGGCCGCCGGGCGCCGGGCGCCGGGGCGACCCTCGAGCCGCCGGGAGCACAGCGCACGGCCGACCGCCGCCATCGGAGAAGTGCCCATGACGATCGCCCCCTCGACGTCCACCCGACGCGGCATCGACCGGGCCGTGCTGCAGAGACTCAGCCCGATGTGCGGGTGCGGGCTCGTCTACGACGGCACCTTCGAAGGCCGTGCCGTCCCTGGCGACGGCGTCCTCGCGGCGCTGCTGAAGCGGCGGGGGTCACCGTGACCAGCGTGCGCGGGAGGCTCACCGACTGACGGACCTCAGAGGTTCGCCGTGATCCCCCGGCTGGCGGCCAGGTCGAGGATCGCGTAGACGACCTCGTCCACCGTGAGCTCTGTGGAGTCGATGACCGCGACGCCTGGCGCGGCGTCGGTGAAGTTGACCAACGTCGAGTCGTCGCGGTCGCGGCGGAGCACCTGGTCCCACAGCGCAGCCTCGTCCACTGCGCCGGCCAGCTCGGCTCCGCGACGGGCCATGCGGCGTACGGGATCGGCAACGAGCAGCACTCGTACTGCCGCATCCGGACACACGACCGTGGTGATGTCCCGCCCTTCCACCACGAAGCCGCCGTCCACGACGAGCGCGCGCTGTCGGCGGACCAGCTCGGCGCGAGACGCAGCGTTCGTCGAGACCGCGCTCACCCAGGCGGAGACTGACGGCTCCCGGATCGTGCCGGTCGCGTCGACACCGTCAACCAGCAGCCGCTGCTCGTCGGGGGCGGTGCTGATGTCCAGCTCGACCGTACGGGTCACGTCCGCGATCCGCTCCGCGTCCTCGTGGTCGACCCCGTCGCGCAGGCAGGCGACGGCGACCCCTCGGTACATCGCGCCGGTGTCGAGGTAGCCGTAGCCCAGCCGCCGCGCCACCTCGCGCGCCGCTGTCGACTTCCCGGATCCGGACGGCCCGTCGATGGCCACGATCGCACTCATGCGCGCCATCCAACCAGACCGCCCGCAGACGATGACCGGCGCCTCGGTGCACCTGGCCACGAGTGGGTGGCGCCGGCGTCGCGGCGGTCACCCTAGTGTCGCGTGGGGGTCGGGTGCTCCCGTTCGTAGGAAGCGACCACCTCGGCCGGTAGCCGGCCCCGGTCCGAGACCTCGAGCCCGAGGGTTCTGGCCCACACACGGATCTCGGCGGTCGATGCCCCGGATCGCGCTGGACGCGGCGCGCCACTGAGCTCCGCGAGCCGTCGCTCGACGACCGACTCCTGCGCCGACTCCGCCACGCACGCGGCGAGGAACCGGTAGGTCCACTGCTGGGCGAGCTGCCGGGTCTCCGCGAAGATGATGGGCACCGACGGGAACCGTGCCTGGCACTCCCCCAACTGGTCGGCGATCGCCGCAGGCTTGGCGAAAGTGAGCCCGAAGATGCGCGAGTACCGCTCTTCCACGACCACAGCCGCTCGTGGCACCGTCGACAAGCCGGCGAGGAGCGACCTCATCCGACCGCTGGTGATGGTCGTGACGAGGTCCTCCAGCGACTTCCGCTCGACAACGGCGATCACGGCCCCGTTCACCTCAACCGCGTAGTCGCCGGCCGTCAACGCCTTCTTGGTCGTCACCACGTCCTCACCCCTGAACTTCCACGCGTAGCGCTCGTGCACGTCGACGAGGACCCCAAGGTGAGCGATCCCACTGGCTCGCGCAGTGGGCGTACGCACGTCGGGCCGTGCCTGACGCGCCACCCTGGCCGTCTGCCAGAAGATGACCTCGCGCCCCTTCGCGAGGGACAGCACGAACTGCGAGCGGTTCTCCCGACCCCGGTCGAGGACCAGGTCGATCGCGGCTCCACGGCGCACGCACGACACCGTACCCACCTGCTCCACGATCTCCGGCTCGGTCGGCCAGGCCTCGGCGCGGTGGCAGTAGACCTTGGCCGTGCGAGGCCACAGCTCTCGGGTCTTCAGCACGAGCCCGTCGTCGCCGAGCGGGATCCGGACCAGGTACGGCAGCGAGGAGCCCGGTTCCGGGTTCCGCGCGACGAGGAAGTCGTCCACCATGGCGGCAGGCTACTGCCTGACCGACCAGCCCCGGTCGCGCATGGTCGCAGCGAGCTGCGGTGCGCGGTCCGGCGTGACGGACAGCCAGAGGTAGCCGACCTCACGCGCCTCGTCGTGCTCGATGGTCACGTCCTCGATGTTGACCCCGGCCTCTCCGATCTCCGCGAAGAGCCGCGCCAGCGAACCCGGCGTATCGGGGATCTCGACCACGACGTGCGCGAAGTCGGTGGCGCGCTGCCCGTGCTTGCCCGGCAACGCCCTCGTACCCTGCCTGCCGCGAGCGATGAACTCGCGCACCGCCGCAGGGTCGTCGAGGACGGCGACCAGTCCGGCGAGCGCGTCCTGTACGGCCAGCAGCTCCGTGCGTACGGCCTCGGCGTTGGCGGCCACGATCTGCTGCCACAGGTCGGGGTCGGACCCGGCGATGCGGGTCACGTCGCGGATCCCCTGGCCGGCCAGCCGGAGATGCTCCTGCGGGACGTCGACGAGCCGACCGGCCGTCAGCGAGCTCATCAGCTGAGGCAGGTGTGACACCTGCGCCACCGCCTCGTCGTGCTCGTCGGCAGCCATGACGATCACTCGGCCACCGCAGTCGGTGGCGAGCTTCTCGACGCGGGCGACGGCCGCGGGCAAGGATGTGGTGTGGGGCGTGACGACCCAGGTGCGGTCGACGAAGAGGTCGGCTCTGCTCGTGAGCGGGCCCGCGTGCTGGGAGCCGGCCATCGGGTGCGACCCGACGTAGCGGGACACGTCCGCCCGGCTCGTGGCCAGCTCCGCGAGCACGGCGCCCTTCACCGACCCGACGTCCGTCACGACCGCGTGAGGGTAGCGCTCCAGAGCGCCGAGGATGGCCTTCGCGAGGGCAGAGGGAGGTACGGCGACGATAGCCAGGCTGACCTCGGCCGGCGCGGCCCTCTCCGTGGTCCCCGCGCCCAGCGATGCAGCCACCTTGGCGTGCGAGGAGACCTGGTCGCGGAGGTGCACACGGTAGCCCGCGGCCACGAGCGCCATGCCGATGGACGCGCCGACCAGGCCCGCCCCGATCACGACCACGCAGTCGCCGGTCTGCACACTCATCGCACCTCCGCTGAACCGCGCCAGCCTACTGGGGAAGGCCTGCCCGGTATCGTCAGGCCCATGCGCACCTGGATGAAGACCGGCCTCGACCTGGTACTCGTGCTCGTCTTCGCGGTCATCGGGCGCGCCAGCCATGGAGAGACCCTGACACCGCTCGGCATCCTCACGACCGGCTGGCCGTTCCTGGTCGGCGGCGCGGTCGGATCGGCGCTGGCCTGCCTCGTCCTACGCCTGGGGTGGTTGAAGGAAGGTGCTCTCGTCTGGCTCACGACCGCTGTCGTCGGGCTTCTCCTGCGAGCGATCACCGGCGGTGGCATGGCGCCGGCGTTCGTGATCGTGGCGACCACGACCCTCGGCATCCTGCTCGTCGGCTGGCGGTTCATCGCCTCCCGTGTCCAGCGCCGCAACGCCTGACGCTCAGCGTCGCGGGTCGTCCTTCGGCAACGGGGGCATCGTCGACGCGGGCGGGGCGGTCCGCGGCCACACGATGACGACGCGGCACGGGGCATGGTCCACGACGAACCTGCCGTGCTTGCCGAGGCTGTGCGGGCCGCGACGCGACAGGTCACCCTGGCGCCCCAGCACGAGGTAGTCGGCGGCCTCCGAGGCCTCGGTGATGACCCGCTCGACGGGTCCCCTGCCGAGGTCTGAGGTGACGGTGACCAGCTGTCCGACCTCGTCGACCAGGCGGGCCTCCGCGTCCGCCAGCAGCTCGAGGTCCTCGGCGCTGGGCGTCGACGGCGCGGGCGCCACGCGAGAGCGCCTGCCCCACAGCCCGAGCGCGGCGTCCTGGACCAGGTCGTCGGCCTCGGGCACGTACAGAAGCCTGACCTCGCTGTCCGCCGCCCGGGGTCGTACGAGCTCGGCCGCGGCCGAGACGCACGCCTGCCAGGTGCCGGGCTCGATCCAGACGAGCACGCGGAGTCGGCTTTTCGTCATCACAGACCTCCTAGTACGAGTGTGCCGACGCCCCAGAGCGCGACGACACCGGCGACGATCGATGCAGGGGTGGTGAGGAGCCCGAGCACCGTGAACTCCCCGATCGGGATCTCGTGGTCGTGGTCCGAGGCGATCCGCCGCCACAGCAGCGTGGCGAGCGACCCCACGTACGTGAGGTTCGGCCCGACGTTGACGCCGATCAGCACCGCGAGCACGGCGAGCGGACCGGTGGCCGCAGCCAGGGGCAGCACGAGCAGCACGGCCGGCAGGTTGTTCACGAGGTTCGCGAGCACCGCGGCGAGGGCGGCCCAGGCGAGCAGCGCGAGCAGCCCTTGGCCCGACGGGGTGATCGTGGCCATGAACGCGCCGAGCCCGCCGTCCACGACAGCCTTGACCACGACACCGAGACCCATGACGAACGCGACGAACGGCACGTTGAGGCTCTGCCCCACGACCAGAGGGGAAACCTCGCGGCGGACGAGTCCGCGGACGGCGAGGACCAGGGCTGCGGCCCCCGCGACCCACGCGGCCTCGATGCCGACGGCGCTGGCTACGACGAACCCGACGAGCATGAGGCCCACGACGACGGCCGGAAAGACCGGGAGCTTGGTCGAGGTCGTCGTGATCAACCGGCCCCGGAGGGTGAGCTCGGAGGCGAACCGCCAGCGCAGCACCCCGTACTCGATGCCGATCACCACGAACCAGGGCACGAGCATGAGGAGCGCGAACTGTACGAAGGAGACGCCAGAGGCCCGCAGCGCCAGGAGGTTGGTGAGGTTCGAGACCGGCAGCAGGATCGACGCGCTGTTGGCGAGGTGAGCGCAGGCGTAGACGTGGGGCCGCGCCGGGACCCGTACCTTCCTGGCTGTCGTCAGCACCACCGGGGTCAGCAGCACGACCGTCGCGTCCAGCGACAGGACGGCCGTCACGACGGCTCCGGCGATCACGACGAGGACGAGCAGGCGTTGGCCCCGGCCGCGGCTTCCCCGCCCGATCTGGTCGCCGGCCCAGCGGAACAGCCCCGACGACTGGCACATGTCGCCGACGACGAGGATCGCGGCGAGGAACAGCACGACCGGCAGCAGTCGGACGACTTCGGCCCACGCCTCGTGGCCGGACACCGCACCCACGGCGATGACGACGATGCCCGCCGGGACGGCCGCGACCGCCTCGGGCAGCCCGCGGGGGCGGATGACCGCGAAAGCGAGCACAAGGATCAGGAGGACCCCCGAGATCGCGAGCACGCCGTCAGTCTATGGACACGCCCGCAGGGCGTGGGCCGGCGTAGTCGGGCCCGTACGCACCCGGAGAGGGGCGCCGCTTCTTCGTCGGCGCGGTGACTCCCGGCGCGAGCTTGCGCGTGTGGATGAGGAAGCCGGTGTGGCCCGTGCCTCCATGGCCCGGCCGGATCGCCAACCCCTCGGCGTGCCACTCCCGAACGGACAGCTCGACGCCACGCGGCTCGAGCCAGCCCCCGTGAGTGCGCAGGGTGTCCATGGTGCGGCCGAGCTGCGTCGTCGTCGCGACGTAGCAGCACAGGACACCGCCCGGCTCGAGCACCTCGCCGACAGCGTCGACGCACTCCCAGGGAGCGAGCATGTCGAGCACCACGCGGTCCACCCGCTCCACCCCGATGGTCTCCACGAGGTCACCCACCCGTACGTCCCAGGCCGGGTGCCGGGCCTCGAAGAAGCCGTCCACGTTCTTCTCGGCGATGGCGGCGAAGTCGGCGCGACGCTCGTACGAGTAGAGCTTCCCGGTGGGACCGATGGCCCGGAGGATCGACAGCGAAAGGGCTCCGGAGCCAACGCCCGCCTCGAGCACGCGAGCACCCGGGAAGATGTCGGTGTACATGAGGATGTGGGCGGCGTCCTTGGGGTAGATGACCGTGGCGCCACGAGGCATCCCGACCGTGAACTCCTCCAGCAACGGGCGCAGAGCGAGGTACGAGATGCCCTTGGCCGACGTCACGACGACCCCGTCAGGACCGCCGATGAGCTCGTCGTGGTTGATGCCGCCGCGCGTCGTGTGGAAGGTCGAACCCGGGGTCAGCTTGATCGAGTGCCGGCGGCCCTTGGTGTCGAACAGCGACACCCGCTCCCCCGCCTTCAGCAGACCCGTATGGATCCCGGACCAGTCGTGCTCGGCCTCTGTGCTCTCCATCGCGTCCTCACTCATTGCAGCCCCACCGACCACAGCGCGAGCTGCCAGCCAGGTCCGTACTTCGGTTCGTGCACCTTGACCTTCGACGCGAGGAACATGTCGTCGTCATCCTGCGAGATCGGCAGCACCATGGCGTCGACCGCGGCCTGCTTCTGCATCTCGGACAGGTAGATCTCGCGCTGGGTCGTGTCCGTGGTGGTGCGGTACAGCTTCTCGTACTCCGCGATCTTCGCGTCGCTGCCCGGGAGGGCCTTCGTCCGGTACGGCTGCAGCCAGGCGATCGGCGTCGCGTTCCAGGCCTTGTAGTTGTACAGGACGAGGTCGGCCGTCGGCGTGTCCGCGACGAGCTGCACGCTGACCCCGGCCGCCGACTCGATCCGGTCGCGCAGGTCGCGCGCCATCTCCTTGTCGCCGGTGATCTGCGCGTCGTACGACAACGTCAGGCGGGGACGATCGCCCGTCAGCGACGGCAGCGTGGTCACGCCGCCCAGCGGGAACGCAGAGATGTGCCCCTCGATGCCGACGGGAAGGATCGAGTCGAGCGTGCGCTGGTCCCGCAGGGCGACGCTGATCGTGGTCCGCAGGGTCGAGTCGAGACGGTACGGAGAGGTGTCCGACCAGCGCAGGAAGTGGACCCGCTGCCCGACGGTCGTCTCGCGGCGGAACCCGGAGTCCGTGAGCTTGTCCTTCGAGCCGGCGATCTGCCCGTCGAGGCGCTTCAGGGCCGCGGCGTTGAGGCTGCGCCAGACCACGTCGACCTGGTTCTGCTTCATCGCCTCCTCGATGGCGGCCGAGTCGGTGAAGAAGCGGAGGGAGACGAACTCGCTGGA
This sequence comes from Propionibacteriaceae bacterium, assembly GCA_043739465.1. Lineage (GTDB taxonomy): Bacteria > Actinomycetota > Actinomycetes > Propionibacteriales > Propionibacteriaceae > Fen-668. The sequence continues at coordinate 1,219 of JAYUEA010000511.1, read as the reverse complement.
GGCCGCGTTGTAGCCCTTGTAGGCGCGGAACTGCCGCAGGTAGAGCCTGTCGGTGAAGCTCGCGCTGAGCCAGAACGGGCCTGAACCCACCGGGTTGTCGGCGAGGCCACGGATCGTGTCCGGGTCGTACACGTCCTCGTCGACGATGCTCGCCGCGGGCTCCGACAGGGCGGTGATGAACTGGTTGTCGGCCCACGAGAGGTTGAACCGCACGGTGTGGTCGTCGAGGGTGTCGATGGTCGACAGGGCCGCCAGCTGACGCGCCGACGAGCCGTCGACGCCGAGCCTAAGGGCGCGGTTGATGCTGAACTTCACGTCGCTGGCCGTCAGTGCGTGGCCGTTGTCGAAGGTCAGCCCGGTGCGCAGCGAGCACTCGACCTGTACGGGAGACACGTACTTGCAGTCCTCGGCAGCATCAGGCCGCAGTCCGACCTTCCCCTCGTCCATCGTCATCAGCCGCTGGAACAGCGCCAGCGTCACCGACGTGGACATGGAGTCCGTCACGGCGACAGGATCCAGTGCCGTCACACGTTCCGTGGTACCGACCGTGAAGTCACGCGGCGTCGCCGACGGGCTGGACGATGGCGGCGACACGGTCGGCGTGGCGACGCAGCCGGCCACCCCGACCACGACCGCGGCGAGCGCGAGCACAGCGAGGCGCCACGCGGGACCGGGGTGCGTCATGGTCACAGGCTATCGCCGCTTCCTGGGGACTCGGCTCGGGACGGAGCCGCCGCGGACGTCACGTGGCGTTGAAGTACTTGGCCTCGGGGTGGTGCACGACGAACGCGTCGGTCGACTGCTCGGGGTGGAGCTGGAGCTCCTCCGACAGCTCGACGCCGATCCGCGACGGGTCGAGCAGCCTGACCAGGGTCGTCCGGTCCTCCAAGCTCGGGCAGGCCGGATAGCCGAACGAGTAGCGGGAGCCGCGGTACGCCTGGTCGCGGATCATCGCGTCGGTGTCCGTGGAGATCTGGGCGAGGCCGAGCTCGTGACGGACACGGTCGTGCCACATCTCGGCGAGGGCTTCCGTGAGCTGTACGGACAGGCCGTGGAGCTCGAGGTACTCCCGGTACGCATCGGAGTCGAACAGCGCCGCCGTCTTGCGCGACACGGCCGCGCCCATGGTGACCAGCTGGAACGAGATCACGTCCGGCCCGTACAGCTCGGCCTCCTCGCGGCTCCGGAAGAAGTCCGCGATGCAGAGTCGCTTGTCGCG
>JAYUEA010000510.1:0-3157 GCA_043739465.1 Propionibacteriaceae bacterium | reverse complement strand
GAGTGCAGGATCGACCACCGTCGGATCGTACGGACTCGTGCAGGGCGCGACTGCGGTTATCCGTCCAGCGAGGAGCCGACGCTCACGTCGACCTCAGGCGTCGACCGCGAGAACTGGGCGCGGTGGAGCTCCGAGTACAGCCCGCCAGCCGCGAGCAGCTCGTCGTGGGTGCCGCGCTGGACGATCCGTCCGGCGCTGAGGACGAGGATCTGGTCCGCGGCGCGGATCGTAGACAGCCGGTGAGCGACCACGATCGCCGTACGACCCTTCATCGTCTCGTCCAGCGCCCGCTGCACGGCCACCTCCGACTCGGTGTCGAGATGGGCTGTGGCCTCGTCGAGCACGACGATCGACGGCGCCTTGAGCAGCAGCCTCGCGATCGCGAACCGCTGCCGCTCGCCGCCGGAGAGCCGGTAGCCACGCTCCCCCACGACCGTGTCGAGGCCGTCGGGCAGGCGTCGTACCAGGTCGGCCACCTGCGCGTCGGTGAGCGCGCGCCAGATGTCGTCGTCCGTGGCATCGGGCTTGGCGTAGCGCAGGTTGGCGCCGATCGTGTCGTGGAACAGGTGGGCGTCCTGGGTGACGTAGCCGACGGTCGAGCGCAGCGACTCGAGCCTCAGGTCACGGACGTCGTCACCGGCGACCTGTACGGAGCCACCGGTCGCGTCGTACAGGCGGGCGACGAGGTGCGTGATCGTCGTCTTGCCAGACCCGGAGGGCCCGACGAGAGCTACCGTCTGCCCTGGCGCGACGCTGAAGCTCACGTCGATCAGCACCGGCTGATTTGCAGCCTCGGCGACACCCACGGCGGGCTCCAGCGAGGGGAGCGAGATCTTCGCGGCATCGGGGTACGTGAAGTCGACGTGAGAGAACTCGACCGAGGCCGGTCCGGTCACGTCATGGGCGCCGGGGATGTCGGCGATCGCGGGCTTGAGGTCGAGCACCTCGAACACCCGGTCGAAGCTCACGAGCGCGCTCATGACGTCGACGCGGACGTTCGTGAGCTGGATCAGCGGTCCGTACAGGCGGAGCAGCAGCCCTGCCAGCGCGGTCAGCGTGCCGATGGTCAGCGCGCCGTCGATGGCCAGCCAACCGCCAGCCCCGTAGACGAGTGCCACGGCCAACGCCGAGACCAGCCCGACGGCCGTCATGAAGAAGCGTCCGACCATAGCGATCTGCACGCCGATTCCCCGTACAGCCCCGGCCTTCGCCGCGAACTGGTCGTGCTCGTCGCGGGAGCGGCCGAACAGCTTGACGAGCAGTGCGCCGGAGACGCTGAACCGTTCGGTCATCGCGCCCGACAGCTCGCCGTTGAGCTGTTGCGAACGGCGCGTGAGGTCGGCCAGTCTCGTGCCGACGACGCGTGCAGGGATGAGGAACACAGGCAGTAGCACGAGCGCCGCGAGGGTGAGCTGCCATGACAGGGTCAGCATGGCCACGAGCGTCACCGCGAGGCCCACGATGTTGGACACGACGGTCGACAGCGTGGAGGTGAACGCCTGCTGGGCGCCGAGCACGTCCGACTGCAGCCGCGAGGTCAGCATGCCGGTGTGGGTCCTCGAGAAGAACCCGATCGGCTGGCCCGTGACGTGGTCGAAGACCTCCGAGCGCAGCTGGAAGATGAGCCCCTCGCCGATCCTCGCGGAGCACCAGCGCTGTACGAGCCCGATGCCCGCGCTGACGATCGCGACAGCGGCCACCGCGAGGGCGAGGCCGATGACAAGGGCGCGGTCCCGCCCGATCACGCCCTGGTCGACGATCCTTTGGAGCAGAAGCGGCGGTACGACACCGGCCACAGCGTCGATGACGACGCAGACCAGGAACACGGCGATCATGCCCCGATAGCCGCGTGCGTACGACAGCACGCGGCGCACGAGGTTCTTGGACAAGGTGGCGTTGATGACCGCCGGATCCCTCGACAACCGGCCCATCATGCGCATGCCGCCGCCACCGCCCATGCTCATGAGCGGACGGCCTTGCGGGACGTCACGCCAACGCCGACCACAGGGCGCCGCTGGCCGTGGCGACCTTGTCGACCGTCTGCGTGCCCGCGCCCGTGACGACGATCGCGCCCTTCTCCAGTGGCAGCGCGCAGGAGGCGACGGTGACGCTGTTCGAGGTCACGCGCCCGCACAGCGCGGGACCGTTCAGCGTGACCGTCGTGTAGGCGCTCGCAATCGTGGGAACGTCCGCCAGCGACGTGACCACGACGTTCAGGACGTCCTTCGAGTCGGCCGGGTTCGCGTAGACCACCTGCTGCTCCCCGACCCCGGTCGCCGTGATCGCCTGATAGCCGCCGAACGAGGCCGGCAGCGTCACCTTGGTCAGGTCCTTGGGCGCGACGGTCGGCAACGAGTACGTGCTGGACGGGGTCGCTGACGCTCCGGAGCCGCTCGCGGATGCCGATGCGCTCGCCGACGGCGCGGCCGAGGACGGCAGGATGGTGGCCGAGGTCACGCTGCTGGCCGACGGATGGGCCGCAGGGATCGGCGGAGCCGTCTGGGCACAGCCGGCGAGCATGACGACCGCCATGGCCGCGAGGGGCAGGACACGCATAGTTCTCCTCGAACGGGTTGCCCGTCCATCGTGCCACCCGCACCCGCCCCATCCCGGGAGCGACCCGCGTCACGCGGGTCGCCGAAAGGATCCGACGCACCTGTGGGAGCGCGAGCAGCGACCGGGTGTCGGGCACGAAAGGCCACGACGCTCAGGCGAGGCTGATGAGATCCGCGTAGTCCGGGGTCCAGAGGTCCTCGACGCCGTCCGGCAGCAGCAGCACCCGGTCAGGGTTCAGCGCGTGAACCGCGCCCTCGTCGTGAGTGACGAGCACGATCGCGCCCGGGTAGGTGTTGATCGCGGCCAGCACCTCACCGCGTGACGCGGGGTCCAGGTTGTTGGTGGGTTCGTCGAGCAGCAGCACGTTGGCGCTGCTGACGACGAGCTTCGCCAGCGCCAGGCGGGTCTTCTCGCCGCCGGACAGCACCCCGGCCGGCTTCTCCACGTCGTCGCCGGTGAACAGGAACGAGCCCAGCACGCCTCGTACCTGCGTCTCGTTGAGGTGCGGCGAGGCGGACATCATGTTCTCGAGCACCGTGCGCTTCACGTCGAGCGTCTCGTGCTCCTGCGCGTAGTAGCCGAGCTTGAGTCCGTGGCCCGC
>JAYUEA010000509.1:0-3159 GCA_043739465.1 Propionibacteriaceae bacterium | reverse complement strand
ACCGCAGGACGGCGAAGATCACGTTGCGGGTCATCGGTACCAGCACCTCCTTCACCGACGAGAACCGCAAGAACCTCCAGAACGACATGGTCACGCTGCGCGACAAGCTGCCCGCCGGCACCACCGTGCTGGTCGGCGGGGACGTGTTCGCGGTCAGCATCCCGAAGATCACGATCGTCGAGGGCATCGGCGTGCTCGTCGCCCTGATCGTCCTGATCTTCACGCTGGGGTCGGTGATCATGGGCCTGGTCCCGCTGCTCAACGCGGTCCTCGGCGTCGGCCTGGCGATGACGGTCATCTACGCGGCCACACGCTTCTCCGAGATCAGCTCGACGACCCCGATGCTCGCGCTCATGCTGGGGCTGGCGGTCGGCATCGACTACGCACTGTTCATCATCTCCCGCCACCGAGACCAGCTGGCCTCCAGCGACATCACGCCCGAGGAGTCGGCGGCCCGGTCCGTAGCCACCGCAGGTTCCGCGGTGATCTTCGCCGGCCTCACGGTGATCATCGCCCTCGTCGGCCTGAGCATCGCGAACATCCCGTTCCTGACCTCGATGGGTGCGTTCGCGGCTGTCGCCGTGGCGATCGGGGTGCTCGTCGCGCTCACGCTGCTCCCGGCAGTGCTCGGCTTCCTCGGCGAGCGCGCCAGGCCCACGAAGCGGCAGCAGGCGCTGGCCGACCGCGCGCCCCGCACCGGCGGCGGCATGTCCGGCTGGTGGGTACGGGTCGTCACCAAGGTGCCCGTCTTGACGATCATCCTCGTCGTGGCCGCGCTCGGCGCCCTCACGATCCCCGCCAAGGACCTCTGGCTCAGCCTGCCGAACGCCGGCCAGATGACCGTTGACAGCCCTGCGCGCCAGACGTACGACGCCGTGGCCAGGGAGTTCGGGCCCGGCGCCAACGGGCCGCTGCTCGTCACGATGACGATCGTTTCGTCGAAGGACCCGCTGGGCGTCCTCGCGGGTATCAAGGCGGACCTGCTCGAGATCCCGGGAGTCGCCTCCGTTCCGATGGCGGTCCCGAACGAGAACGCCGACACCGCGATGATCCAGGTTGTTCCGACGACCGCACCGGACGATCCCCGTACCGAAGAGGTCGTCAAGCGCATCCAGGCGAAGGCTCCGGACTGGAAGGACAGGTACGGGGTCAGCATCGCCGTCACCGGCATCACCGCCGTCGGCCTCGACGTCACCGCGCAGCTCTCCGCCGCTCTGCTGCCGTTCGGCATCTTCGTCGTCGGACTGTCGCTGCTCCTGCTGATGATGGTCTTCCGGTCGATCGCGGTGCCGATCAAGGCGGCCGTCGGCTACCTGCTGAGCATCGGCTCGGCGTTCGGCGCGACCACGCTGGTCTTCAACAAGGGCTGGTTCGGGAGCGCGATCAACCTTCACCAGACGCAGGCCATCATCTCGTTCTTCCCCATCATCACGATGGGCATCCTGTTCGGCCTGGCCATGGACTACGAGGTCTTCCTCGTCTCCCGGATGCGCGAGGAGCACGTCCACGGTGACGACGCGAAGCTCGCGGTCCACGACGGCTTCGTCCACTCGGCCAAGGTTGTCGTCGCGGCGGCGCTCATCATGTTCGCCGTGTTCGCGTTCTTCGTGCCGAAGGGCGAGGGCGCGTTGAAGGCGATCGCGTTCGGCCTGGCGATCGGCGTGCTGATCGACGCGTTCGTCGTGCGCATGACGCTCGTTCCGGCCGTGATGCACCTGCTCGGCGAGCGCGCCTGGTGGCTGCCGACGTGGCTGGACAAGATCCTGCCGAGCTTCGACATCGAGGGCGAGTCGTTGGCGCGTCAGCTCAGGATGGCCGAGTGGCCGGCGCCGGGGGACACCAGCGTCGTGTACGGGCAGGACATCGTCATCGGCGAGCGTCCGGCACTGGTCGACGGGTTGTCGTTGCGGCTCGACCCCGGTCAGGTTCTGGCGGTCACGGGTACGCCCACGGCCAGGGCGGCCCTGCTGCTCACTCTCGGCGGGCGCATGGCGCCGACGTCGGGGCAGGTCAAGGTGGTCGGCCACCTGCTTCCCGACGCGGCGGCGAAGGTACGCCGGGCCACGATGTGCGCGGATGCGCAGACGCCCGGTCTGGCCCAGGCACTGAGTCGTACGACGGCGGGGCTGATCCTCGTCGACGACGTGGACCGGCTCTCCAGTGCCGACCGCGCCGCGGTCGCCGCTCTCATCCCACAGCTCGGCACACGGGCGCTGATCGTCGGCGCCACAAGCTTGGAGGCGCTCGGTGACGTGCTGCGCCCCGGCGACTTCACACTGCATCTCGACGACGCGTCCGCGCTCGTTGGCACTCGAGGAGGAAACGCATGAGCGGTCTGGACACCTCACTGGGTCGCCGCTGGTGGGCCAAGGCCCTCGGTCTGCTGCTCGTACCGGTCGTCATTGCGACAGTGCTGCTCGCGGCGACCTGGAACACCGACTCGCGCATGCATCGCGTGGAGGCCGCGATCGTCAACCTCGACAAGGCCGTGACCCTGAACGGTCAGACGGTTCCGCTGGGGCGCCAGCTGTCGGCGCAGCTGATCGACGCCGACCCCCACCAGAACTTCACGTGGGTGCTGGCTGACGCGAGGCACGCGACAGCCGGCCTCAGCTCCGGCCGCTACGCCGCCGTCGTCACGATCCCCGAGAACTTCTCGAAGGCCGCCACCTCGTACGCGGGCACGGCGAGCTCCGCCGAGCAGGCGACCATCGAGGTCGCGACCTCACCCGTCGCCGGCATCGCGGACACCGCCCTCGGCCAGTCGGTCGCCCAGGCCGCGGCGATCGCCCTCAACCAGACCCTCACCCAGGGCTACCTCGACAAGGTCTACCTCGGCTTCAATGACACGGGCAAGCAGTTCCAGACTGTCGCCGACGCCGCGACCAAGCTCTCCGACGGTACGAAGGCGCTGTCGGACGGGTTGGCGCAGGCCGCTCCCGGTGCGAAGCAGCTCGCCGACGGACTCGTACAGATCACGCTCAACGGCGGCACCATCCGCAGCGGTGGTGGCCAGCTCGTCTCTGGTATCGGCCAGTACGCATCCGGCGCCACCCAGTCGGCGGGCGGCGCAGCCCAGCTCGCCGCGGGTATGAGCCAGCTCTCCGCCGGCTCGGCGGGGCTGCGTTCCGGCGTCACGAAGCTCGACGCGGGCATCGT
>JAYUEA010000508.1:0-3161 GCA_043739465.1 Propionibacteriaceae bacterium | reverse complement strand
TTCAAGAGGCGACTAGGTCGCGTGTCCGAAATCTGTTTGCGGTTGGCGTGGTCCCCCTTCGTGCATCGCAAGGAGCCGGAGCGCAGGCGTACCGGGTCGTACGACAAGCTTCGGCAACGTCGCGAGGTGCGTGCCCGGGGCGCCGAGCGTCAATGGATTTCGGACACGCGACACTAGCTGGGCTGCAGGTACGGCGCGAGAGCGAGGAACAGAGCGATAAAGGCGATGATCGGAGCGAGGATGCCCAGGATGATCGCCATCACGCCGAACGCCCGACCACGCTTGGTGACTGTGGCGACGATGCCGAGGATCCAACCCACGAACCCCACGAATCCGCTCGCACCTCCCAGCGTGGCCAATACCCCGCCCAGCTGGTTCATCACGTCCTGCACCAGCTGCGGCTGGGTCGTCGTGTCGAGTGTCCCGTTCACCGCATACGGACCCGCCACGGCGCCCAGACGGTACAGGTAGAAAGTGAGGATGGCGCCGCAGACGACGACGAGCGCCAGAGCGATGATGCCGAGGAACGGCGACTTCTTGACCGGCGCGGCGGTGGCTCCGTACGCATCCATCGGCGCGGCCGCGAACCCCTGGACCGGCTGCCCGTACTGCTGCGTCGGCTGCCCGTACTGCTGCGCCGGCTGCCCGTACGGCTGCGTCGGCGGCTGCTGGCTCGGGTAGTCGTACGGCTGGGCCTGCTGTGGCGGCTGCCCGTACGGCTGGGTCCCGGGCTGCTGCGGCTGCCCGTACGGCTGGGTCGCGGGCTGCTGCGGCGGGTACCCGTACCGGGGGTCAGGCGGCGGAGTCTGGCCGTAGCCGGGTCCTGGGTTCTGCGACATGATCGGCCTCTCGAGCGTGCGTGACCCAACTGTGTCATGTGAAGGGTTGCCTGTTGAGAGGCCGCGCTGAAGAATCGCCGGTTCAGCCCAACGACGTGATCAGCAGCGCGCCGAAAATCATGGTGGCGGCGATGACGAACAGGACCCCTCCAAGGCAATGGCCGCGATCCCGAACGACCGCCCGCGGTTCGTCACGGTGGCCACGACTCCGACGATCCATCCCGCAGGGCCCAGTGCCAGGCTCGCCATCACACGCAGCACCAGGCCAGGGCTCAACCCGCTCCACACGCCTGCCTGCCGCGAGCGATGAACTCGCGCACCGCTGTCGCTCAGGAGTCCCGTGGAGTCCAGGGTGGACGCCCGAGCCACTATCACGTGCGGCCCGAAGAGGGTCCCGACGATGACCGCGATGCTGTTGATTCCGATGAGCACGAGACCGATGATTCCTAGCGTCGCGGGCCTGCCCGCCCGCCCAGCAAATGCTCCATGGCCGGGCGCGAACGGCTGCCCGTAGTCAGGCGTTGGGGGTTGCGACATCGGGGCCTCTCAAGCGGGTGACCTGACTGTGGCGCGGTGACTGGCGCATCCACTCGGACGTGGCGAATCTCTCCTGATCCCGGCCCCGGAGCGATAGGCTCGTTCGGCAATTGGAAGGATCAAAGATGACCCACGTGCCTTCGCCGAACTTCGCCGATCTGGACTGGTGGCGGCGATCGGTGGTGTACCAGATCTACCCGCGCTCGTTCCACGACGGGAACGGTGACGGTACGGGTGACTTGCTGGGCATGTCCCATGCGCTCGGCTACCTCGCGTCTCTGGGTGTCGACGCGGTCTGGGTCAGCCCGTGGTACCCGTCGCCGATGGCCGACGGCGGCTACGACGTGTCGGACTACTGCGACATCGACCCGCGCTACGGCACCCTCGACGACGCGGCGCTGTTCGTCAACAAGGCGCACGGACTTGGCCTGCGCGTGTTCATCGACCTCGTCCCGAACCATGCCTCGAGCGAGCACCCCCTCTTCCAGGCTGCCCTCGCCGCGGCGCCGGGCTCGCCCGAGCGGGACATGTTCATCTTCCGCGACGGCAAGGGCGACGACGGCGACGAGCCGCCCACGAACTGGGGAGCCGTCTTCGGCGGCTCCGCGTGGGAGCGCGTCATCGACGAGGACGGGCAACCCGAGCAGTGGTACTGCCACATGTTCGCTCCCGCGCAGCCCGACTGGAACTGGGAGCACCCTGCCGTCGTGGAGCTGTTCGACCTCGTCGTACGGTTCTGGCTCGACCGCGGCATCGACGGCATCCGGATCGACGTCGCCGACTCCATGGCGAAGAACCAGAACTTCCCCGACACCCCGACCGATACGAAGACGGGCTTCGGCACGACGGCCAAGTTCCAAGGCCATCCGTACTGGGACCAGCCCGGCGTCGAGACCATCCACCGGCGCTGGCGAGCGATCGCTGACACGTACTCCGACTCCCACCTCGGTCCTCGCATCTTCGTGTCCGAAGCACACATGAACCCCGCCGAGCGACTCGTGAGCTATGTCGCGCCAGGCAGGCTCCACACGACGTTCAACTTCGACCACCTGTGGTGCGAGTGGACCGGCCCGTCGCAGCGGGCGATGATCGAGACCATCCTGCGCGTCCACGCGGAGGTCGGCGCCCCGCCGACCTGGGTGATCGGCAACCACGACACGACGCGCGTCGTGACCCGGTACGGCAAGACCTCCAGCGGCTGGCGGTTCCTCGCCGACGGGGTGCATCCCGACGACGCGCTGAAGTTCGCCGAGCACTTCGCCCCGCTGCCGACAGACGTCGCCTTGGGTCGCCGTCGCGCCCGCGCGGCCGCGCTGCTCGAGTTCGCCCTGCCCGGTGTCGCGTACATCTTCCAGGGCGAGGAGCTCGGCCTGCCCGAGGTCGAGGACCTGCCGGTGGAGTCCCTGCAGGACCCGACCTGGGAGCGTTCGGGGCACACGGTCCGGGGCCGCGACGGCTGTCGGGTGCCGTTGCCCTGGTCAGGAGACAAGCCGCCGTACGGGTTCGGCCCGGGCACCGAGCAGCCCTGGCTGCCGCAGCCAGACGACTGGACAGACCTCACGATCGCCGCGCAGACCGGCGTCCCCGGCAGCCACCTCGAGCTGTACAGGTCGGCGCTTGCCGAGCGCCACCGCAACCCTGCACTGGGCGACGGCACGCTGACCTGGGACGACACCGCCCCGGAGGTGCTGAGCTTCACCCGCGAGCCGGGGTTCCGGTGCATCGTCAACTACGGCGACGAGGTCGTACCGATTCCTGCCAACAACCTGCTCATTCTCGCCTCAT
>JAYUEA010000507.1:0-3168 GCA_043739465.1 Propionibacteriaceae bacterium | reverse complement strand
GCCCGTTCCAGCACCTTGATGTGCTTCGAGATGGCCGGAAGCGTCATCTCGAACGGCTCGGCGAGCTCGTTGACGGTCGCCGCACCTCCTGCGAGACGGGCCAGGATCGCTCTCCGCGTCGAGTTGGCCAGTGCGGCGAAGGTCTCGCTGAGCCGGTCCTCGTCGATCGCCATCATCACGCTCGCCCTGCACTTTCCCGAGTGGCTAATTAACCAATATAGAAAGTACAGGCATCTGCGATGGCCGTCAATCGTGGGCAGCGACAGCTCCTGCGGCCAACTGGCCCAGCACCCGCCACCGGTGCCCAGTTGGCTCACACGCCACCGTGACACCTGCGAAGCCAGGCCCACCTCGTTACGGACCGAACTGGCAACTGGACTATGTGGGCGATTCGCCGGTCGCAAACCACACCAAGAACGGCGTCGCCAAGGTGATCTCCGCCGTAGGCAACCACTGGGGCGTTCGCTGCCCCCTCACGGGATCCTCAACTGCGAGTCATACGCGCACTACGCGGCATAGCGGAAGCTTTCGGCCACACCTCGTCGTGAGGCGTTCGGAGGGCGACAATGTGGGGGTGGACGACGCCGCGCGGGAGTACATCCAGGCCATCACCCCCGAGTACCGGCCGCTGTTCGACCGCATCCACCGACTGGTCCTGGAGGTCCACCCCGACCCGCAATTGGTGATCTCCTACCAGATCCCCACCTACAAGGTCGACCGGCACCGCCTCTACGTAGGCGTGTGGAAACACGGGCTGTCGATCTACGGGTGGGAGAGGGACCGCGCCGCCGGCTTCACCGCCGGCCACCCCGAACTGGTGACGAGCAAGGGAACTATCAGGCTCCGGCCCCGGGACGCCGAACGCATCCCCGACGACGAGCTACGCGACCTGGTGCGTGCCGCTCTGCAAGGCTGATCAGGTGAAGATCCGCCCCGGTCCAACGCTTCGGCCACTGCCAGCGCATCGCGCCTCGGCGTCCAGTCCTACAACCCCGGGGTGGAGCGCTTCTGGACTTCGGCTGGCGCCGCATCCTTTCACGGCAGTGCGATGGGGTCCGTTGACGTGCTCGAACAGGCGGAAAGCGCCAGCAAACTCACAACTGCCAGCGCGGCCGGCCGCAGACGTGCCATGAGCGGGACCATACCCGTCGATGGTGCAGCTTCGGCGACGAGCGCTCTGGACGCCGGTCTAGGGTGAAACCACCATCGCGAACAACGCACCTCACGGAGCACCTATGTCAGCGAACCTGTCCGAGACCGACCTGGAGTTGATGCGTAAGCAGTTCTCGGCCAACGCCAAGAACCGCGTGGCTCAGAACGCCGTGGCACAGACGTCGATCGATGAGGTCGCCCTGGACCGGGAGGTCGTCGTCGGGACCGACACGACGGTGTCGAACCTGCTCGACGACTGGAGTGTCACTAACCAGAAGAAGAGCGGTCGCTGCTGGCTGTTCGCCGGGCTGAACCTCCTGCGGGTGGGCGCGGCGCAGGCCATGAATCTCAAGGAGTTCGAGTTCTCCCAGAACTACCTCATGTTCTGGGACAAGCTTGAGCGGGCAAACTTCTTCCTCGAGGCGATGATCCAGACAGCGGACCGGGACCTGGACGACCGCACGGTCGCGTTCCTGCTCGCCGACGTGGCGAATGACGGTGGGCAGTGGAACATGTTCGTCGCGCTCGTCGCCAAGCACGGTGTCGTGCCCAAGACCGTTATGCCCGAGACGCACAGCTCATCCCAGACTGCACGGATGAACGAGATCCTGCAGAGCGTCCTGCGTCAGGGCGCACTGGAGCTGCGGGGCTGCCCTACCGAGGAGCAGCAGGAACGCAAGCAGCGCATCGTGGAGTCCGTCCACCGCATTCTCTGCATCCACCTGGGCACTCCGCCTGAGCGCTTTCGCTGGCAGTGGGCCGACAAGGACCGGGTGTTCCACCGCGACGGTGAGATGACGCCGAAGGAGTTTTCGGCGAAGTACGCCCCACTCGCCTCGGATGACTACGTCTGCTTGGTCGACGACCCCCGGCCGACCAGCCCGAAGGGACGGACGTTCACCGTGGATTACCTCGGGAACGTCGTCGGTGGGCCCCCCGTGGTCTACCTCAACGTCGACATGGCGGTCATGAAGAAGGCCGCCATGGATGCCATCGTCGGCGGCAAGCCGGTCTGGTTTGGTTGCGACGTTGGCAAGATGCGGAACAACGATCTTGGTATCTGGGATGCCCGCCTGTACGACCTCGAGTCGGTGTACGACGTCTCGTTCTCCCTCGACAAGGCTGACCGGTTAGCGGTGCACGACGCTTTGATGACCCACGCGATGCTGTTCACCGGCGTCGATGTCATGGACGGGAGCCCGCACAAGTGGCGTGTCGAGAACAGCTGGGGCGACGAGAAAGCCGACAAGGGCTTCTGGACGATGAACGACAACTGGTTTGACGAGCACGTGTTTGAGATCGCCGCACGACGCGATCAGTTGCCGCCGGAGCTGTTGAGCGCGCTGGAGGCCGAGCCGATCGTGCTGCCCGCGTGGGACCCGATGGGCTCGCTGGCCCGCTGACAACCCCATGCACCCCCAAGAGGTGAGGGCGCCAGACAACGGAGATGACCGGTGCCTTCGTTGGTCCTCGAACCTCGTTCTGCTCACCTACGCGCACTGTCTGGGCGAGCTGTCTCGTGAAGTTCGCTGTGGCAACTCGCCAACGCAGCCGATGACGGCTGCTTCACCAACTGGGCGTTTTAGGCCAAGAGCCGAGTTGCGCCGGTGGACCATCCGCTTACGAACGACGACTAACTGACTTCGCGCTGATACACGGCTTGTCCGTCGGGGTCGTACCCGGTGAGCGAAAAGCCATTCTTCTCAAGCACGCGCATCGGCTCTACGCCCTCTACGCGGTGGCCCTGTCGCTCGGACTCCGTCGCGGCGAAGGCGTTGGGGCTGCCGTGGGCAGATGTGGACATGGAGGACGGCAATCTGCGAGTGCGCCAGCGCCGGGGAGTTGCAGCTCGGACCGGTGAAGACAGACGGGTCAGCACGCACCGTTCCTATGCCCTTGGCCCTGTTGGGTGTACTAGCCCGTCATCGCGTGCTCCAGGCCTCCGAGCGCGAGCAAGCGGGAGACCGGTGGCAGGAGTCCGGGCTGGTCTTCACCACGCGGATCGGGACACCCATC
>JAYUEA010000506.1:0-3171 GCA_043739465.1 Propionibacteriaceae bacterium | reverse complement strand
GGACGATCCTTGCTGCGGCCGTGACGGCGATCACGGTGACCCTGGTGCCCGCATGGATCCTCGGCTGGGACACTCTCGTCGCCTGGCGCGACGCGATGGCCTGGGTCGCCACGGCGATCGCCGACAAGCGGCTGCCGGTCTGGATGTTCCCCGCCGCGTACCCGTGGCTGCTCTCGCTCGGCGTCCCCGTGGTAGTCGCGTGGATGGTTCAGGGCGTCGTCACCGTCGTGGCCGCAGTGGTCGTGTACAGGATCTGGCGCGGCGTGGCACCGGCCCTTCGAGACGCAAGGCCGACTTCGTCGTCCTTGCTCCTCAGGGAGCCGGTTCGAGATATCTCATTTGCCCTGCCCGGATCCGCACTGATCCTCGCGACGTTCCTGGCGAGCCCGTACTACGCCATGTACGACCTGTCGTGGCTGGCACTACCGCTGTGCTGGCTGGTCGCGACAGGGCTGGCGACCGGCTGGCGACGCGGCGAGAAACCGTTGCTCGTGCTGCTCTTCCTGCTGCCGTACGCGAGCGTGATCGCCCTGGTCGTGGACGTACAGCTCGCGCCCTTCGTCCTCGGCGGCCTGCTGTGGCACGTCTGGCAGCGCAGCGTCAGCGCCCGAAGCGACGCTCTCGCTGACCGTACGTTCGCAGCGCTCTGAGGAAGTCGACGCGGCGGAAGTCGGGCCACAGCGCCTCACAGAAGTAGTACTCGGAGTGGGCCGACTGCCACATCAGGAAGCCGGACAGTCGCTGCTCCCCCGACGTGCGGATGATGAGGTCGGGGTCGGGCTGGCCCGCCGTGTACAGGTGGCCGGCGATGTGGTCGATCTCGAGCGTCTCGGCGAGCTCGGCGAGCGTCGTGCCCTTCTCGGACTCGGCGGCCAGCAGCGAGCGGAACGCGTCCCGGAGCTCGTGACGGCCCCCGTACGAGACCGCGATGTTGACGATCATCCGGCCCTTGCCCTCGGTGCGCGCGCAGGAGGCGCGGAGCCGGTCGGCGACCTCCCAGGGCAGCAGATCGAGGGCGCCCACGGTCCGGATCTGCCAGCGACCGGAGTCCGCCAGCTCGTCGACCAGGTTGGCGATGACCTCGAGCAGCGGTCCGAACTCGTCGTCACTGGACCGGCTCATGTTCTCCGTCGACAGCACCCAGAGGGTCACGTACGCGAGCCCTACCTCGTCGCACCAGCCCACGAAGTCCTTGAGCTTCGCAGCGCCCGCGCGGTAGCCGGCGCCCAGGTCCTCGTCCGGTGCGTTGAGCCGGGCCCAGCGGCGGTTCCCGTCGGCGAGGACCGCGACGTGCTTGGGGAGGCGGTTCTTGTCGAGCTCGGCGATCAGCCGCTGCTCGTACGTGCTGTACAGCAGCCCGGACGGGTGCAACCGGTCCAGCCAGTCACGAAAACCATCCCGTTGAGCCACGGAGACACGATAAGCCCGAGACCGGGGGTGAGTCGCCGCAGGATGGGTGCGTGTGATAAACCTACGGTACCGTAACTTAGGGGATGGCAGTCGCGAGAGGCGGGTCATGGCAGCTCAGGCACGGTCGAGAGCAGGCGTCGAGGATGTCGCCCACGAGGTCGCTGCGCAGGTGAAGCCCAAGCTGCGCGGGTGGCTGCACGCGAGCGCAGTCCCGCTGTCGCTGATCGGCGGCATCCTGCTCATCGTCTTCGCCACCACGACGATCGGACGCATCGGCGCCGCGGTCTACCTGGCGGCGTCACTGCTCCTGTTCGGCACCAGCGCGATGTACCACCGGTTCGGCTGGGGCAAGACCGGCGAGGCGATCCTGCGCCGCATGGACCACTCGAACATCTACCTGTTCATCGCCGCCACGTACACGCCGCTGGCACTGCTGCTGCTCACCGGTACGTCGCGCATCCTGCTGCTGGTCTGCATCTGGGCGTCGGCGATCCTCGGCGTGCTGTTCCGGATCCTGTGGCTCAGCGCTCCCCGCTGGCTGTATACGGCCCTGTACATCGGGATGGGGTGGGCGGCTGTCGCATGGCTCCCCCAGCTGTGGTCGGCCGGCGGTGGTCTCGTCATCGGCCTCATCGGTCTGGGCGGCCTCATCTACACAGGCGGCGCCGTCGTGTACGCGCTCAAGCGCCCCAACCCGAGCCCGACGTGGTTCGGCTTCCACGAGATCTTCCACACCTGTACGGTCCTCGCGGCCGGGTGCCACTACGCGGCGATCGCGCTGGTCACATTCCGCTGAGCGAGGTCCGTCCTCCGGCGAGAGCCTTCCAGAACCCCTCGAAGTCCTGCCACGGGGACGTACCGGCGGCGACCTCCAGGACGCACCGCGCCGCCATCCAGGTAGTGATCCGATCGGCGTCGAGGTCGGTGAGACGGGCGATCCTGGCGATGAGCCCGCGCGGGTCGCCGAGCAGCCTGTCGCCGCAGTTGATGAGGTGCTGGAGCACGTCGTAGTGAGGGTCGCCCAGGTACGGCTTCGGGTCGATCATCTGCCACGGGTGACGGGTGCCGGCCAGGACGTTGCCGGCATGCAGGTCGGTCCACAGCAGCACCGGCACCGGTCCCGTACGCGCGAGCTCGCGGAACGCCGCGAAGCCCTCTCGCGCGATCCCTTCTGCGACGCGTTCCGGGTGGTCGGCCAGACGCTCTTCTGCCCGGTCGACCCATTCGTCGGTCATCTCGCTCAGTGGCCGGAACGGATGGTCGTCCGGCAGCCGCGCAGCCCAGATCCGCGGAAGCAGGTCGGCGATGACGACGTCCTGCTCCGGCTCAGGGCGTCCACGAAGCTCCGTCCCGGGATCGCACCGCTCCAGCAGCATCGCCACCGTCTGAGCGTCGACGTGGTGGTAGTCGTGGATGGCCACGGCGCCGATACCGGCCATCGCGGCCAGACCTTCCGCCTCGTGCAGGCCCTCGGAGTGCACCCAGGCCACCTTGAGCACGATGTCGCGTCCTGGTGCGTCGGTCCCCGGAGCGACCCAGGAGCAGTTACCCCCCGGCTCGAACGGCGCATCCAGCCTCAGCGTCCACCGGCGGCACAGGTCATCGATCACCTCGGGCAGGCGACGCAGCCAGTCCTCGCGCTCGGGCCCGCCCACCTCCGTCGCATCGCGCAGATGACGCGGCACGACCAGAGGTTCCTTCACGGCCCCACCCTAGGGTGAGCTCGGAGCGGGCGGCATGACTGGCAAGGCCAACGCTCTG
>JAYUEA010000505.1:0-3171 GCA_043739465.1 Propionibacteriaceae bacterium | reverse complement strand
GCGGCCCAGTTGCGCGAGCTGGCGACGTAGTCGGGCCCGCCGTACATGGCCAGCACCTCACCGGTACCTACGCTCACGGACGCGATCGCCGCGTGCAGTTTGGTCGGGTCCTGCTTGACCTTCGCGGCGGTGGCGGAGGCCTCTGTGTACTTCTGCGCCGACGCGACGGCGGCCGCCTGCGCCTTCTCATCGAACGTCGTCGTGATCTGCAGGCCGCCGCCGGAGATCTTTGCGGCGTCGAAGCCGTTCGCGGTGAGCTCCGCCTCGACCATCTTCAGCAGGTAGCCCTTGGTGCCGCCGTACCGGGAGCTCTTGGGCACGTCCGGGAAGGGTGGCAGCGGAGCGGCCGCGGCCGCGTCGCCCGAGCTGACGGTGCCCATCTGCTTCATTCCTTCAAGCACGTACGCGTACCTGACCTTCAGCCGCGCGAGGTTCTTCTCGCTGTCGGACGGGTCGAACAGCGACGGGTTGTTGAGCACCGACGCGAGCACGATCGACTGCTGGAGCGTGAGGTCCTTGGCGTCGACGTTGAAGTACGCCTTCGAGGCGGCCTGGATGCCGTACGCGCCGCGGCCGAAGTAGATGGTGTTGAGGTAGCCCGCCATCACGCCCTCCTTCGGCAACGAGCGGCCCATCTTCACGGCCAGCAGCAGCTCGGTGAACTTACGGCTCGCGGTCTGGTCGCTCGTGAGATAGAGGATCTTGATGTACTCCTGGGTGATCGTCGAGCCGCCGCCCTTCGCGGACGTGCCCCGCAGGATCCCGTACACGGCCCTCAAGATGCCGGTCGGCGAGACGCCCTTGTCGGTCCAGAACGACCGGTTCTCCGCAGCGACGACGGCGTCCTTGATGGAGGAAGGCATCTGGGAGTACGGGATCGTCGTGCGGTTCTGGTCGGCGAACGAGCCGATCACCGTCGAGCCGTCGCGGTAGTACACGTACGACTTGTTCGTCAGGAACGCGGCGTTCGGGTCGGGCAGGTCGGTGCGCACGTACGCGACCGCGATGCCGGCGACGCCGAGCAGCGCGACCACCAGGCCAGTGATCACGAGAACCTTCAGCGTGGCGAGGAGTCGTCGTCGCCAGCGAGGTTGGGTCTTCTTCCCGGTGGTCGGCGCGGGTGACGCCGCGCGGCCAGGGCCGGTGGCGCCGCTGCGGCGTGCCCCGGTCGTGTGATCAGCCATAGATGTCCTCAACGGTCTTCTGGCGGCGCGGCGGGCGGCGTACGACACCGTCACCGAGCAGGTAGGAGGCGATCATGTGGTTCCAACCGCATTCTGTGCACACCTCGACGACACAGACGCGGAACTCGCCGAACTCGTTCTCCATCTGCTGGAGCTCGACCGCGGACTTGATGCGTTCGCTGTACTGACCACCTGGTCGCCGAACGTGTAGTTCAGCGTAACCAGGCGTCCACAGTTGTTGACGGGGCAGCGGACCCTGCCGAGCCCGCCGTCGTGGAACGCCGCACGAATGAGCATCGGGTCGGCGTCGCACAGGTCCTGCGGGGTCACAGACCTCACCCGGCTGTGCAGACGCGTGAGCGCGTTCCGCCGCTGGAGGGCGTAGTCGACGCTCTGCCGCTTGGACCACATGGCGTCAAGGGTAAGCGCTGCTCCTGTCAGGGCACGAGTACGGGTTGGGCGGTGCGGCCGGGGGACGTCAGAGTCGAGTGGCCACGACACGCGCGGTCGGGTCGGCGTGTCGTCGCATGTACTGGCCTCTCGACTCCTCAGAGTGCCGTCGACGGCGTGAGGAGGCGGGGCGGGCGCCTCGCTGCGTATGATTGCCTGGCTCGATGTCGTACGAGCTCGGGGAAGTGGCGCAATTGGTAGCGCACCGCCTTTGCAAGGCGGGGGTTGCGGGTTCGAGTCCCGTCTTCTCCACCAGATTCCCATTGCACCCCCTGCTCAGGCGACCGCCCAGACAACCTGCTTCCGCGTTCCCGCAAGGGTGCAGTGAGACCCTCGTCACGGACCAGGCCGTACGCGACACGCTCACCTCCTGTGAACTGGATCGGCCGACCGGTGGTGGCTTCACAGAAGGGCTGCGAGGAAGATGGCGCTGTTCAGGGACCGACGGGGATTACCTCGCTGGTCGTTCATCGACAGCCGCAACCTGCCGCGCCCCCGCCACGCCAGGGACGACAAGGCTCTCGATGAAGAGCAGACGTCCTCGAGCTCCGTACCGCAGGGATGCGTGCCGTGATGACGAGCCGTCCGAGCGCTGGCTCGCGGAACGGCGACCTCGTGGCCTGGCACACGACCACCGGGCTCCCGGTCGCTGCGCGCGGCCTCGACCCAGTGACCGCCACGCTGTGGCACCAGGCCAGCCGCGACATGAGGGCGATGCTTCCGTACGCGGACTGCCCGAGCTCGGTTCGTACCACCTCGTCGGGTTCGGGTGACGTCCGCAGCGGGCCCGATGCTGCAGCGCGCCACACGCGACCTCCGTCGGGCGGCCGCGAGCGCGGGAACCCAACGCGACGGCTACCAGGTGCTCACCCTGTCAGGCGCGCACGTCGCCGTGGTCACAGGCGACGCTCTCGATGCCGCGTTCCTGATGCCCACCGAGGTCGACCTGGGATGGGTGCTCGCCGACGTCATCCCAAGCGTCACCAAGACACTGAACGCCGCCTCCGCAGGACACTGAGCCCCGGGGGCGGCCCGGCCGGAATGGAGTAGCCGGCCGGACCCAGCGGACCCTGCCACAACTCGGCCTTGGGGGACACGTTGGCGTGGGCGTCTTGGGGAGCCCGCGAATCCGCTGTTGACAGCATTCTGTGACGCGGCCCACACAGGAAGCGAACCAAAACGCGGTGAACCAAACGAAATGACGTGGATTTAACCCGCCGCTAGTGGGGCGTTACCTTGATTCGTTTCCGGTTGGCGTGGTCCTGGCGCGTGCATGGCAAGGCGCCGGAGCGGAGCCATACCGGGTCGTCTGGTGAGCTTCGGCAACGCCGCGAGGTGTGTGCCAGGGGTGGACCAAGCG
This sequence comes from Propionibacteriaceae bacterium, assembly GCA_043739465.1. Lineage (GTDB taxonomy): Bacteria > Actinomycetota > Actinomycetes > Propionibacteriales > Propionibacteriaceae > Fen-668. The sequence continues at coordinate 177 of JAYUEA010000505.1, read as the reverse complement.
TCAACGAATCAAGGTAACGGGCCACTCGGTCGGTCAGCGAAGGTCGTTCGGGTTGTGGATCTTGGTGGAGTCGTACGACTTCTTGGCCTTCTTGACGCCACCGGTGATCGCGTCGATGCCCGTACGGCCCGTGTTCTCCTCGGGGAGGATCAGCCAGGCGACGATGTAGAGCAGCGG
>JAYUEA010000504.1:0-3174 GCA_043739465.1 Propionibacteriaceae bacterium | reverse complement strand
ACTGCGGCTACCTGACGCTCATGGGCGCGATGGCGACCGGTGCCGAGCGCGTGTACCTGCACGAGGAGGGGATCTCGCTCGACGCCCTCTCGGCCGACGTGAAGTGGCTGCGCCAGAGCTTCGCCTCGGGCCGCAAGCTGTTCCTCGCGATCCGCAACGAGAACGCGAATCCCCTGTACACGACCGACTTCCTCGCGCGGCTGCTCGAGCAGGAGAGCCAGGGCACGTACGACGTCCGCCAGAACATCCTCGGACACATGCAGCAGGGTGCGGCGCCGACGCCGTTCGACCGCCTGCTGGCCACGCGGCTCGTGTCGCGCGCTCTCGACCTGATCGGGGCAGAGTTCGACGCCGGCACGTCGAACGGCTACTACCTCGGACTCGTACAGTCCAAGGTCTCCGCCGCGCCTATTGACCAGATGATGGCCGAGATGGACATCCGCCTGCACCGCCCCAAGGTGCAGTGGTGGCTGGCCCTGCGCCCGGTGCTCAGGGCGGTCGCAGACGCCCCGGCCTGACGTGGCGCGCGATCCCCGTGTCGGCCTCACCTGACGCGCACAACCCTTCGGTCGGGCCTGCCCGACGCGCACAACCCTTGCGTCGCTACTCCGCCGCGCGCACAACCCTTTGGTCGCCACATGCCGTCACAGGGGTTGTGCAGACGCCCTAAAGGTTGTGCACGTGAGGAGGCGGGCGAGGAGCCCGATGTGTACGGGTGGGAGCGGGTCGGCCTGGACCGGCGCGGTGGTCCCCGCGGGTCGCCCCAGATTCCGTGACCGTCAGCTGCGGCGGCCACCGATAACCGGGGTGAGGCCTCCAGACGTCACGAGACCGGCCACCCCGGCGCGGTTCGTGACGATGACCCGACCGCGCTTCTGCTGCACGAGGCCACGCGCGGCCAGGTCGCCGAGCACCTTGGTCACTGTCTCGCGCGTCGTGCCGACGAGGTCAGCGAGCTGCTCGTGGGTCAGGCGGATGCTGGCGCCGTCGCGGTCGGCGAGGCGGGCCAGGGTGCTGGCGATGCGGTCCGGCGCCGACTTGAGCACCGTGTCGCTGAGCCGCGTCTCGAGCTCGGCGACGCGGCGTCCGAGAATCTCGGCGATCCGTGCGGCGATCCGCGGGTCGGACAGCAGGAGCCGGTCCACATCCGTACGACTCATGAGGCACAGGACGCTCGTGTCCAATGCCTCCGCGTACGTGTTCGCGAGCGACTGCCCGAGCGACACCATCTCGCCGAACAGCTGCCCGGGCTCGACGAAGGCGGTGGTGAGGGTACGACCGTCGGCGCCGATCATGTACAGCCGGACCCGCCCAGCTTTGAGGATGAACAGCACCTCGGTGGGCCGTCCCGGCGAGTACAGAAGCTGTCCGTTGGGGATCGTCCGCATCGGGGCCGCCGCGCCGATGGCGTCGACCTCGGTGTCGCTGAGGTCCCGAAACAGGTCGAATTCGCGCAGGACGAGCCCGCGCTCCGGGACAGTCGTCATCGGGCGTGCCCGTAGTGGCGGGCCAGCTCTGCCGGTGTCGGGTTCCCCAAGGAGATGACCGTTGGCGCGAAGGTGTCGTCGATGTACATGGGCGTGCCGACCAGTATCACACCGTCAGGTACGGGTTCGTGGCTGATGTTGACGACGCGCACCTGGACGTGCGGCGACGCCTCCCCGAAGTCGGCCGCGATCCCGACCGCCCGCCTGCAGTCACCGCAGTCCGAGGACACCAGCACGAGCAGGCAGGGCCGAGCACGATCGTTCGCCGTCACGCGCGGCGGCGGCCGAGCAGATGTGCGACGAGGCCGAGCACCACGCCGAACACCATGTGTCCCATCAGCGAAATCCACGCCATCGTGTTGAGCGTGAAGAGGGGCATGCCGAGGGCTGCGGGCATCGCGATCAGCGCACCGAGGACCCACCAGACCATGCCGTAGCCGGCGCCGAGCCCGAGGCTGAGCGGGAGCGTCTTCAGGCGCGTGCCGACGACCAGCCCGAATCCGAAGCCCAGGGCAGCGGAGATCGCGACGTGGACCAGCCAACCGACGACGAGCGAGTCGCTGCCGACCATCTTGGCGATCATGAGTATCGCGCCCATCATCTGCATCATCATCCCGAAGACCATCCCTCCGGCGACTCCTCCCACAACCCCATGGACGAGGCGGGCGGTGAGCGCGGGGTGAGCTGCGCTGGCGACGGTTGCTGCGCCGGCTGTACGGGTCGTACTCATGGTGGTGTCCTTCCGGTACGGGCGCCAGGTCAGCGCCGTACCGTCACTCTCTCGGCCCCAGCCCCTCCCGTTCCGTGGGCCAGCACACACATCCCTGCAGAAGTCAGCCGAAGGCCGCGATCTCGATCTTCTTCATGCCCATCAACGTCTCGTACGATCCGGGCCTGCTCATGAGCTCCTCGAGGTTGGCCGGTACGAGCTGCCAGCTCACGCCGTACTTGTCGGCGCACCAGCCGCACTGCTCGGCCTCGGGAACGGCGCTGAGCTGCGACCACCATCGGTCGAGCTCTTCCTGGTCGTTGCAGAGGACCATCAGGGAGACGCCATGGTTGAACGTGATGCCGTGCGTCGCACCGCCGGAGTCCATCGCGGCGAACCACTGGTCACCGATCATGAAGTCGCCGTACATGACCGTGCCGGCCGTCGGCCCGGCGCCGTCGGGGTAGCGGGAGACGCTGCCGACGCGGCCGCCGAACACCGAGGCGTAGTAGCCGATGGCCTCGGCGGCGCGGTTGAGCGCCAGCTCGGTGAACATCAGGCTCGGCACGATGAAGGGTCGAGGCTCGCTCTCGGGGTTGGTGAGGATGAGCTGCCAGGTGATCCCGTACCTGTCCTGCACCCACCCGTACCGGCTGCTGAACCCGTAGTCGTCCAGCGGCATCAGCGCCTTCCCGCCGTCGATCAGCCGCTCCCAGGTGGCGTCGAGGTGCGCGCGAGCATCGGGGTCGACCGCCGGGTCGAAGTTGAGCATCATCGAGATCGACGGGTTCACCGTCACGTCGGGCCCTGCGTTGATCGCGATGAAGCGGTAGCCGTGAACCTCGAACTCGATGTAGAGCACGTCGCCGGCGAGGTCCATCTGGAAGTCCTCGAGGCCCTCGGTCGGGTAGTGCTTGGTGTCGACGATCCGCGCGTCCGGGAAGACGCTGGTGTAGAACTCCACTGCCTCCGCGGCCT
>JAYUEA010000503.1:0-9542 GCA_043739465.1 Propionibacteriaceae bacterium | reverse complement strand
ACCACGCTGGCGGCCACCCGTCGTGCAGCGAGAAGTTCGGTGATGTCATCGGGGTCGCTCGTCAGGACCTGATCTCCCGGACGTACGGCCAGGACGATCAGCGCGTCGACGACGTCTGAGCCGTGCGACTCGCGGAGCACCTCTCCAGCAGCCTTGCCGGATTCCAGATCCACAGCGAGCACGTCGATCATGGGCAAAGCGCGGGCGAGTCTCGCCTGCCGACTCCCATCCCGCCAGGCCTGGCCGACGACGGGAGCCACGGTGACGAGGTCTGCTCCCGCTCGTCGTGCGAGAGCGATCAGACCCACGACACGGCGATCAGCACGATCGATCGCGATCAACGCGCCGGCGTCCATGACCATCCTCACGCGACGGTCCTGGAACGAGAGGCAGGGATGTACGGGACTCCGGCCTCGGCAGCGATGACCCGCAGTTCGTCCTCGGAGAAGGGGCCGAACTCAGTCTCGTGCTCGCTGACCCACGCGTCCACGAGGCGTCCACGGAGCCAGGCGTCCAGCGCATCGCCCACGACCGCCGAGAATGACACGCCCGACTCTTGCGCGACGCGCTGCGCGGCCAACCGCACCTCGGCAGGCAGGGACACTGTGACGCGATCAGTGCTCATACGATGGATCATACCTCCGTATGACAATGACGAAGATCGCGCTTTACCGACAAACTTCAGACCGGAGTTGCTCCAACAACGAGTGCGAACGGCACGCCGGGGGCCTTGGTGCGATCGAGAAGTACCCGTCCCAGCTCGAGTGAGTAGTCGTCCATGGCCCCGCCCCCGACAGCCACGAGTGCAGTCGGCACGGTCAGGTCCGTGAGGGAGTCGGCGAGGGCATCGAGGTTACGGCCGTACCAATCGGGGAATCGCAGCTCCTTGCCCAGCAAGGCCACCGCCTCTCGGGCATCCGTGAGGTTCACGTAGCCGACATGCCATCCGGCGCGACGCAGCTTGGCGCCCACGCGTGCGATGTCCCCGACCTCGTACAGCCCGCTTCGCAGCGGCGCGGTGAGCAAACCCTTCATCGGCGGATCCTCCCGAACGATGCGTAGTGGTCGTCGGTCCAGAAGTACATCTGGCTCTTGCCGCCCATGATGATCCTCAACGGTCCGCGGTCGCTCGAGTTCGGCAGCTTCACCGTGTACTCGGTGTAGAAGCCCTTGGCCTTGATCGGCAGCAGCCGCTCGGCGTTGCTGAAGGTGCCGCCGTCCTGGTCGTACGGGTACGGGCCGCCCTTGTCGATCAGCGCGAGCACCTGGCGTCCCTGGCTCGGCAGGTCCGCGACGTCGATCCAGGGCAGGCCGGTCTCGGGATCGACCTTCTGGGTCGATGTCGCCGTTGCCTTCTTGGTGGTGGAGGTCGAGGCCGAACTCGTCAAGCCCGCGGATGTCGTGGTGGCGCTGGAGCTCCTCAGCACCGTCCAGACGAGGAACCCTACGATGACGGCGACGCCCAGCACGACCGTGATCGTGGCGCGTCTGTTCCTGTCTGTCACCCGGCTCCACCGCTGAGGACGCGGAAGGCGAAGTCTTTGAGGTCGGGGTCGGCGTCCCAGGCCGCGCGCAGTGCGGACGACACGGCAGCGACCGCCGCCAGATCTGCGTCGCCGGTCACGACGATTCCGGCACGGCGGGCCCCGGCCTGGATGGCCTCGCCGATGTTCTGCGCGGTGATGCCGCCGACCGCGAACCACGGCGTACCTGCCGGGTCGCCCGCGGGCATCGCCGCAGCAGCCTCCCGGATGAGGGCGAGGCCCGGGGCTGCGGCCGCGGATCCAGGAGCCATGTGTACGGGTCCGACCAGGGCGAAGTCGACGTCTTGGCTGGACGCGATGCTGTAGCAGTCAGCCCGGTTGAACACGGGCAGGCCCACGAGCGCGTACTCGTGCAGGCGGCCGTGCGCGAGGCCCGGGTCGAGGCCCCGCCCACCGACGAGCACGTCGGCCATCACGGCCTTGGCCAGCACGAGATCACCCGTGACCGCGACGAGCTTGTGGCGGGTCAGCGCAACCTGCTGAGCCGCCATAACGGCGGTACCGATCTGCGCCAGGGGTGCGTCCGGGTCCCGGAACTGGATCATGTCCACGCCCGCCTCGAACAGACGCGAGACGTACGAGTCCACATCGTCGTGGCGCATGTCCACGATCGCGAGCGTCCGAGCGAGCCGAAGCTTGGCACCAAGTCCCATGAGAGCGGTCACGCGCTTCATCGTATGGGTGCGTGGCCGGGCCATGGCCAGAACAAGGACTCCATCATCGTGTTGACCGCTGGATGGGATGCGAAGTCCGACGTTTCCCGGCTTATGAAGGGCTTGGCTCACCGTCCGCGCACGAACTCCTACGTTGCCCGGGTTACGAAGCAGTTGCAGGGCTCCATACCCCGGCGAACGTCGGAGTTGCCGATCCAGGTCGCTGCGACCCGGCTGATAACCCGGCCAACGTAGGAGTCCACGCTGCGGTCGCCTCCTGGGCCCTGTGGACAACCTCAGCGGGAGAGGCCCTGGCCGGGGCACGCTTGTACCGTGCGCACCCCCAAGCCTTGGATCCTCCCCACTCAACCGGTCACGCGCGCGCTCCTTGCCGCGGTCGGGGTCACTGACGACATGATCGCGACGCACGTGAACTCGGGTCGGCTGCGGCGTCTGCGACGTGGCGTCTACATCGGCGCCGCGAGCTGGCCGGCCGACGTCGCCGGGCAGCATCTGGTCCGGGCGCGCGCAGTGCAGGTCGCGAACCCGGATGCTGTTCTCAGCCACCAGTCCGCTGCGGTGTCGTGGAAGCTCCCGACGCCGGGCTTCGCCGAGTGGCACGACTCGCCGCCCTCACTCACCCAGGCTGGGCGTTCGCTGCGCCGGCCGAAGGACAGGGACATCGAGCTGTTCGAACGTGCCCTCCGTCCTGCTGATGTCGTGCGTGACAGGGACGGCTACGCCGTGACATCGGTCCCCCGGACCGCCGTCGACCTCGCCGCGCGGCTCGCGGTGCCCGAGGCGCTCGTCCTCCTCGACGACGCCGCTCGTCGGCTCGTGAGATCGATGCTCAACGATCCTCGGCGGCAGGATTTCTCCAACCCCCGCTACGCAGCCGCCGCCCGCGAGCTGTTGACCCTGGCGATGGTCCGCCCCAGCAAGCGATTGGCTGACGCCATCAGCAAGGCCGACCCGGCCCGCGAGTCGCCGGCGGAGTCGTTGACCGCCGGCTACCTGTACCTGTCGGGCCTGCCGATGCCGCTGTTCCAGGCGCCGTTGAGGACCCGGATCGGCACGGTGTTCCCCGACTTCCTGTGGCCCGAGCATCGCCTTGTCGGTGAGTGCGACGGCGCGATGAAGTACACCGAGCGGCGCGACCTCGTCGAGGAGAAGGTTCGCGAGGATGCCGTCCGCGAGACCGGCCACCGGGTATTGCGGTGGATGGGCGCCGACCCGATGGTGCGTCCCGACGAGCTGATCGGCCGGATCGCCCTGGCCCTGGGCCACTGAAACCTGCACCTGCCTTTCGCCAACACGCGGCGCGTTGCAGGGTGCTCATCACACCCCGACTCCTACACTCAAGGTCAGCCATCGCACGGCTTAAACTTCCCCAACCGTGTCTGGAGCGCATGTGAGCACCGTCACGCCCGTCAACGACCCGTTGGTCGGGCACGTCTTCGGCGATCGGTATCGACTCGTCGAGAAGTTGGCGCGCGGCGGAATGGCCACTGTCTACCGAGCTCTCGACACCCGACTCGACCGCGTCGTCGCCGTGAAGGTCATGCACGAAGGCCTCGGGGACGACCTCGACTTCGCTCGCAAGTTCGACCGCGAGGCGCGTGCCGCAGCACGGCTCTCGCACCCCAACATCGTCGCCGTCTTCGACCAGGGCAGCGACCGCGGACGTCCGTACATCGTCATGGAGTACGTCGAGGGCCGCACGCTGCGCCAGGTCATCGCCAAGGAAGCCCCGATGGCGCCCGAGAAGGCCCTGTCGTACATCGAGCCTGTCGTGAAGGCGCTTGCCGCCGCCCACGACGTCGGTCTCGTGCACTGCGACGTGAAGCCGGAGAACGTCATGGTCTCCGACCGCGGCGTCGTCAAGGTCGCCGATTTCGGCCTCGCCAAGGCCGTCACCGGCCAGACCGTGACCGCGACCGCCGGTCTTCTGATCGGCACCGTCTCGTACATCCCTCCGGAGCTCGTCACCTCCGGCCGCGCCACGTCTCGCTCGGACGTGTACTCGGCGGGTGTCGTCCTGTTCGAGCTGCTCACCGGTCGTAAGCCGCACACCGGCGAGACGCCGATCCAGGTGGCGTACGCGCACGTCCACGCCGACGTGCCCGCTCCGTCCTCGCTGGGCCGTCAGCGCTCCCCGATCCCCGACTACCTCGACGCCCTGGTCTCCGCCTGCACCCGCCGGACGCCCGCCGAGCGTCCGATCAACGGGCACGCCATGCACCTGCGCGTGGCGCGTGCCCGCAAGGCGCTGCTGCAGGGACCCGCGGACGACCCGGCCCTCGCGGCGCGCCTCGGTGCCGGCCCCGAGGCGGACATCGCCGACCCCACGCCGGCTTCACCGGTCAGCCCCGTACGTCCCGATGCGAAGACCGTGCTGATCCGCTCCCGGACGCCCACAGAGCCGTCGTCGTGGCGCTTCGTGCCGTTCACCGACAGCGGTCGACGCCCTCGGATGTCCACGCCCGTCTCGCCGGTGGACATCGAGACCAGCCTCGACGGCCTCGACGACGACACTGAAGCGCTGCCCACGTCCCGTCCCTCGCCTGTACGACCGCTCGTCAGGGTGTCGCACGCCCCAGTGCACCGTCGCCGACGCGGCATGGTGGCCCTCGTGCTGCTGCTCCTGCTGGGGCTCGCGGGTGGCGGCGGCACGTGGTACTACTTCGCCGAGGCCCGCTGGACGACGACGCCGGTCCTGGAGGGCATGACCGAGCAGGACGCGCGCGCCTCGCTCGAGGCCGCTGTGCTCGGGGTCACCACGACCAAGGAGTACTCCGAGACGGTGGCGTCCGGGCACGTGATCCGTACAGATCCCGTCGCCGGCGCACGCATCTTCCGCGACGGCAGCGTCGGCCTCGTGCTGTCGCAGGGGCCGGAGCGGTTCGACGCCCCGAAGATCGCCGGCCTCACCCGCACCGAGGCCGTGAACGCCCTCACCAAGGCGAACCTCGCCGTCGGGACGGTCGCCGAGGCGTACGACGAGACCGTCGTCGCCGGCGTGGTGATCTCGTCGTCGGCGGAGCCCGGCAGCAAGCTCAAGCGCGGCGCGACCGTCGACTTCGTCGTCTCGAAGGGCCCGACGCCGATCACGATCACGAACTACGAGGGCAAGGCCGCCGACCAGGCGACCAAGGAACTGCAGGCCGCCGGCTTCACCGTCATGGCGACCCAGCAGAACTCCAAGACCGTCCCGGCGGGCCTCATGATGTCTCAGTCCCCCAACAGCGGCACCGGCAAGAAGGGCGACGCCATCACCATCACCGTCTCCAAGGGTCCGGTGATGGTGGCTGTCCCGACCGTGCGCGGGAAGTCGAAGGCCGACGCCATCACGGTCCTGCAGAACGCGGGCTTCCAGGTGGCGACGAAGTCGATCGTCTCGGGCGGGCTCGCGTTCGGGTTGGCCTACGGTACGGATCCGGCAGCCGGCACGATGGTCGCCGAGGGCTCGACGATCTCGCTGCTCGTCGGCTGACCAGCGATCGCATGAGCCTGTCACCGATCGACGGACTGCGGTGCCCCCCGTTCGGCCTCGGCGGGCAGCGGATGGTGACCGAGCACCTCACCGGCGTGACCTCCGGGGGGTCCCCTACCAGGGCCTCAACTACACCTCCAGCGCGTACGACCTGTACGGAGGTGTCGCGACCGTACGGCTCTCCCTGTGCCTGCCGCCGTTCTTCGTGTCGTTGCCGGACCATCCGCGTGACAGCATCGCCGGGATGCAGATGCCCAACCAGGTCGGGATGCTCGTGGTGGCCGCCGAGGCCACGTACGCAGGCGGTGCTCGACGGGTCACTGATGGCCATCCGGGAGTTCGCCCGGCACCGCCCCCTCGACCTGGCGATCGACGGCGACTCGCTCACGGCGATCCAGGTGCCGCTCGGCGCGGAGGCGCTCCGTGCGTACTGCGAGGACATGGCGATGGTCGCGCAGATCATCAGCAGCAACGAGGCGCTGCGGCAGTTCCAGATCCCCCGCGAGCCGGGACAGGGCTTCTACGGCTACCCGGGGTCGCTGTACGTCGAGCGCGACGACCGCCTCCTGGCCGACGCCCCGATCACGCGCGCGGGCAGCGACCACCAGGCACTCGCCGTGATCGCCATGCCCCCGTACCAAGGGCTCCAGGCCGTGGGGTTCACGCACTCGTACCAGACGTCCTCGTACGACGGGAACACCACGACCACGCAGACCCACCAGGAGCACCTGGTCTCGCTGCGTCTGCCGTTCGCCTTCGGGCGCGTCGGCGTCGACTGGCGAGGCCTGGGCGACCCCATCATGCTGTTCGCACCCGAGTTCGAGAAGCATCACCAGGTGTCCGCCGACGACAACCAGTTCGGCGGCGAGGTCGTACGCCCCATGATCGACTGGCTCATGCAGATGGACCCGCCAACCTCCGCGATCCAGGGCACGGGCATGTGGTTCTCGCTCAAGACCGCCCCCACCCCGCAGACCACGCAGTGGTGCGCGGCCTTCGCCATCGAGTTCTTCGACAACGTGGTCACCGCGGTGTGGCAGAAGCTCGGCTACCCCGGCAACCCGATGACACTCGACCTGCGGTAACTCACAGACCCGCCTGACGAGCGCAGACCATGACTCAGCCAGCCAGCCGTGCGTAGGCGACGTGAGCTGTCGTCGTACTGGGCAGTGCCCACGCCACATATTTCCCGTTCGCCTCGACCCAGCCTTGGCCGGGAGCGTTCGCGAGTTTGTACAACGATCGTCCCGGCCCGAGATAGAGCCACTCCGAGCTGTCATCGGTGCCAGTGTTCTGTCCGATGGCGACCGCGCCGTCCAGACACCCAGCGTAGAACGGGGGGCCGGCAGGAAGTGTGAACGCGTCTGCCAGACCAGATACTCGGTCGACCACGGTCACATCGCCGCGAGACGGGTCCTGCCGGTTGGTCGCCGACCAGGCCATGAACGTCTGACTCGCGCACAAGTTGTAGATCGGGCCGCCAGCTATCGTCCTAACAAGTTCGTCTGTCCCCCTCGCTGATTGGCGCCAGATCTCGTCATGCTCGGTGGACGCCTCGGGATCCGTCTGGTTGCTGCGTACATACAACAACGAGCCGTCGGGCTCTACCACCGGGAGGTGCGCGCCACGCTGGAAGATCTTGCCCGGACGCGACCCGTCGATCGGCGCTGACCACAGGTCCGCGGCGAAGCGGTCGCCGACCCTCCTGGCGACCCCCCAGACAACCTCATCATCTGTCACGGCGATGGGCCGGGCGTCAGGCAGCCCCGGCATGAGTGGTCCTTTCACGAGTTCCACGCTGGAGGCGATCAGCCGCCCCTGCTGCCCGTTGCGAGACACGTAGATGTACCAGTCCGAGGCTTCGAGCGACGTACTGGTCGTGGCGAGCCACGCCACCGCCCCACCCCTCGACGAAGCACTCGTCACCTGCTGAAAAGGTCCGGTCGCCTGACGCCACAGCACCGTGTCGACACCATCGCGCCGCAGCAACACAGTCGGTTGGATCAACGTGAGCGACGTCGGCCTCTGCGTTCGAACCATGATCCTCGAGCCCTCGGCCGTCAATCCCAGCAGCCCGTCTACGTAGCCGACCGGGGGCTCAGCGTCGTCGGCAAGCCGTAGCAACGGCAGATCCATGGACGTGGAGGAGTATGGGGAGGAAGGAGCACTCGTTGTTACCACGGAGGAGCCGCTCGATGAAGAACGGCTCCCCGCGACGGGAGTGCAGGCGCCCAACAGAATCACCAGCGCGCCCATCCACCAGGCTCTCACCAGGCAACGCCGTTGTTCTGCACGTACTGGATGAAGTCCGACGATGCGGCGGTGAAGTGCGGCTGCACTCCATAGGTAACGCCCCAAAGACTCGTCGAGGAATCGGCGTAAGTCACCGACGCGCCCGAAGAGGTGTAGCCGTGCCCGACGATCCAGTGTCCGATCGTCTGGGTCTTTGGATGGTAGTTGTAGTGATTGCCGAAAGAGATTTCCACTGTATCGACCGCGATGGGATAGCCCATGTATCCGACGTCCCAGGAGACGATCCACTGGTAGGTAGAGAGGCTTGGACTGTTCATCTGCGTGTAATATGTGCCACCCTCCCAGCGATTGACCCCTCGGATCCACTGCCCGCGGCTCCAGTCGGTCGATCCGTAGTAGTCAGTCTGCATATGGTAGGTGTTCGCTAGGTTGGCTTGCCCGGGCGCGTTGCCGTTGTAGCGACTGGTGTATCCGGTGCCATGCCGATAGAGGAGGGCCATGTACCCCGACGCCGGGCCACAGTAATAGCCCTTGTTCTGGCCGACCTGAGTCAAGTTCATGTAGTACGACACTGGCGGCTGATCGACAGCAGCTGCGGCCATCGCCGTGCGGGCGGGCGACAGAGGAGTGCCCGCCAAAGAGTCTTTGGCCGCTTTCACGTTTCCGGAGTTGAGTAAGCGCATGTACTGATTTAGCGCCGCCAACTTCGCCTTGTCAGCTGCGGTCTCCTTGTAGGACCCAACAGCTTCAACGTGCGACCCCGTGGGGGTATCCGATCTCGAGGTGACATCGACCCCACTGTCATCAGCCAGGGCCAAGGGGGCCTGGGTTGTTAGTGCCAGCGCGACAAGCGCGCCAAGACCTGCTGCGATAAATTTGCATCGCATTGGGGTGCCTTTCACTGGAGTAGGGGTGACTCATCGGCGATCTCCAATCGCGCTGACACCGTATCCCCCCCCCCGAAGACAGTGTCAATAGGCAGGAACGACTCGCACCGAGGGTGCCGATTCCGTTGTCGGCGTTCTCGTACAGGTCTACTCGTTCGGCTGGCGGACTCCGATGGTGAGCAGCAGGTTGGCGTACAGCCTCTGGTCGCCCGTGGCGACGACGCAGAACACGTCGTCGGTCTTCGCCAGGGCGTAGAAGTCGAACCTCGGCACCTCGTCGAAACCGATGTCCGGCAGGGACGCCCGGTAGCCGTCGTGGGCGGGGATGTGCGTCGGCATGTCAGCCCCAGGACCCGGGACCATGATGGCGGCGGACTCGATCGGCACGGTCTTCTTGAGCACCTCGAGCACGTGGTCGACGGTCAGCAGGCCAGGGGCCAGGTTGAGCGCGATCCTCTCGGCCCGCGGGCTCACCCACACCGAGTGCGGGTAGTTGCCGTCGGCGAGCAGGATCTTCGCCCCGTGGCCTGCAGCTGCCAGGACCCGGAGCAGCTCCGGGTGGGTCATCGGTCCGTACAGCACGTCAGATCCCCTTCAGCACGTCGCCGCACAGGTGTACGTGCAGGCCCATGGCCTCGAACATCGCCGCCTTCGCCACGAGCGCCTTGTCGGCGGTCTCGGCGTCCGGCGCGTACACGACGTTGAGGTGGTT
>JAYUEA010000502.1:0-3176 GCA_043739465.1 Propionibacteriaceae bacterium | reverse complement strand
TGTCCGCCCTCATCTGGGGACGGCTCGACGACACGCTGCCCGACTCCGGGTCGCCGACGCCCGGCTCGGCCGCCATCAGTGGTCTCTCGGTGTCCCTGCCCGAGGCCTGCCGCCTCAGCGACGCTCTCGCCGGGCAGCTGCTCAGCAGGCTCAACCGCAGCCCGCAGGCCGACCAGCTCGCCGGGCGTCTGCGCGACCTACGCGCACAGGTCGAGCGGCTGCGCGACCAGGCGGCCCTCGAACCGCCGGCCACGCGCCCCGGCCTGCTGGCGACGGTGGACGACCTGGCTGCCCGTACGGCCGACCTGTCCGCAAAGTCCGACCGCGGCGGCGACATCGGCGGCCTCCTCGGACCCGTCGAGATCCAGGCCGCGACCATGGAGCGCGACCTCATCGTGGGCAACACCAAGCGTCGTCAGTCACAGGACAAGCTGGCACGGGCCCGCGAGCTCCTCGAGGCGCTCCAGCTGCGCGAGAAGGCCCTGGCCGACCTCGTACAACGCGTCGTGACGACGGTCACGCCGGCCCCCAAGTACGCCGTGCCCAACGTCGGGGCGCTCGGCGGCGTGCCCAGCAGTGCCTCGCTGCTCGATGCCTACCTGACCAGGCTGGGAGCGGTGAGCAACGCCATGCAGGTCGTCCAGGACGCGTACGGGACGGCGCTGGACGCCCACGCGGCGCTGGTCACCCGTCTCGCAGCCGAGGTCGCCTCGGCCCGCCAGTCCAAGGTGGCCGACGACGCCGACCTCGTCTCTTTGGCAACCGTGGCACAGTCGTTCCTTGCGCGACGGCCCGCTCCGACACAGGTCGTCGCGGCGTTGCTCGACGCGTACGCCGATTCCGTACGCCTGCTGAGCCCGCAGAACCCAGGAGGTCAGTCGTGAGGTGTCTCCAGCCGGGGTGCACCGGTTCGATCGTCGACGGCTACTGCGACGTGTGCGGACTACCCGCGCCGGGCGGCGCCCATTCGGCAGCGGCGGCGTCGATCACACCCGCTGGCCCGGCCCTCCCGGCTGTCCCGCCGAGCCTGCGCGGCGGTCCGACGCGCGGCGGTCCGACGCCACCGATCGCGCGACCCAGCAGGCCGGCCGCTCGGGGCATCCCGCAGGCGCCTGTCGCCAAGGCACCGACGGGGCGCTGCCGCATGCCCGGCTGTACAGGCAGCATCATCGACGGCTACTGCGACGTCTGCGGGTCCCCCGCCGGTGCGACGGAGGCCTCGAGTGCCCCGCGCTCCCCCAGCACCGGCTCGACGTCGGTGACCCGTGCCTCGAACCTGCTCAGCTCGACAGCCCTCGGCTCGGCCCGCGCCGGAGCCGCCGCCAGCCGGTCGGCGAAAAGGATCCGCGACACGGCGAAGCGGCTGCGGGCCGCGCGCCTGGGTGCTGGGCTCACCTCGGTCCCAGCCGCCCCGTACATCGATCCCGAGACCGCGGTCATGAAGGACCCGGTGATCCCTGAGGACAAGCGGACCTGCCCGAACTGCGGCTCGCCGGTCGGGCGGTCGGTCGGCGAGGACGAAGGCCGCCTCGAGGGGTTCTGCCCTAAGTGCCGCAAGCCGTACTCGTTCACCCCCAAGCTCACCAGAGGTGACCTCGTCGCGGGCCAGTACGAGGTGCAGGGCTGCCTCGCCCACGGCGGCATGGGCTGGATCTACCTGGCCCGCGACAAGAACGTGTCCGACCGCTGGGTCGTGCTCAAGGGCCTGCTCAACGTCGGCGACGGCGACGCGCTGTCCTCGGCCATCGCCGAGCAGCGGTTCCTCGCCCAGGTCGAGAACCCGCTCATCGTCGAGATCTACAACTTCGTCACCCACGAGGGCGCCGGCTACATCGTCATGGAGTACGTGGGCGGCCGGTCGCTGAAGGAGTTCCTCAAGCAACGGATGATCGACGCCGGCGGCGCGTACGACCCGTTGCCTGTCGACTGGGCCCTCGCCTACATCCACGAGACGCTGCCGGCGTTCAGCTACCTCCACGAGCAGCACCTGCTGTACTGCGACTTCAAGCCCGACAACGTCATCCAGATCGACGACTCGATCAAGCTGATCGACCTCGGAGGCGTACGGCGCCTGGACGACGACGACTCGGCGATCTTCGGCACCAAGGGCTACCAGGCCCCCGAGGTGGCCACGATCGGCCCGTCGGTCGCGAGCGACATCTACACGATCGGCCGGACGCTGCTCGTGCTCTGCTCGGAGTTCCGCGGCTACCAGTCCACGTACGAGTTCACGCTGCCGCCGATCGACGAGATGCCGATGCTCGCCGAGTACGACTCGTTGTTCCGGCTGCTCCTCAAGTGCTGCGCCGCCGACCCGGCCGACCGGTTCGTGTCGGCCGACGAGCTGCGCGTCCAGCTGCTCGGCGTGCTGCGTGAGGTGGTCGGGTCGATGCACTCCGGCATCGCCGCGACCTCGGCGACGTCGATGCTGTTCGAGCCGCCGACGGTGACCGGGGAGCTCGTCGACTGGGCGCAGCTGCCGAAACTCAAGCCCGACGCCACCGACCCGCAGTTCGCGTGGCTGAGCGCGATCAACGACACCGATCCGGTCCAGCGGCTGGCGGCCCTCGACGCAGCGCCCCAGGCCACGGCCGAGGTGCTGCTGGCGAAAGGGACGGCCGCGCTCGAGATGGACAACCAGCGGCTCGTACGGCAGCACGTCAACGAGCTGCTCGCCGCCGACCCGTGGGAGTGGCGCGCCGTCTGGCTGTCCGGCATGGCATCGCTGAAGGTCGGCGACTGGCGCACGGCGCAGTCGTCGTTCAACGCGGTGTACGGGCAGGTGCCGGGCGAGCTGGCGCCGAAGCTCGCGCTGGCGGTGGCGTGCGAGCAGGGCGGGGAGCCGGCGATCGCCGAGAATCTGTACCTCATCTGCGCCTCGACCGACGCCAACTACGTGACGCCGGCGGCGTTCGGGCTGGCGCGGCTCCGCGCCAAGCGCCAGGACATGCAAGGCACCCTCGACGCGCTCGACATGGTGCCGCCGACGAGCCGTGGCTACCTCGAGTCGCGGCGGCTCGAGGCAGAGCACCTGCTGGGCTTCGGGTCGGGACTGCCCGACCTGCAGCGGGCCCTGGTGGCGACGCACAAGGCGAGGCTGGACGCGTTGACGCAGGCCCGGATCGACGTCGACATCTACGAGCGGTCGCTCCACGTCGTCTCTACCCATGGTGCGC
>JAYUEA010000501.1:0-3176 GCA_043739465.1 Propionibacteriaceae bacterium | reverse complement strand
TACGGGGTCGGCTGCATCGCCTTCTCGCCGCTGGCGCAGGGCATGCTCACCAGCAAATACCTCGCCGGCATCCCCGCCGACTCGCGCGCCGCTGCGGGCAAGTCGCTGTCGCCGGAGCTGCTCACCGAGGACAACCAGCGTCATATCCGCGAGCTGGCGGAACGTGCCGAAGGCCGCAACCAGACGCTCGCCCAGCTCGCGATCGCATGGGTGCTGCGTCGTGACACGGTGACCTCTGCCCTGGTCGGCGCCTCCAGCGTCGCCCAGCTCGAGGACACGGTGCGCGCGGTCTCCAACCTCAAATTCACCGACGATGAGCTGGCCGCGATCGACGAGCACGCGACCGAGGGCGGCCTCAACCTCTGGGCGGGTCCGAGCAGCATCTGACGTCCGGTGGGGAACCGGCCGCGACGACGGGTCAGCGAACCTCGGAGGAGGTCGGCTCCCTGATGTCGACGGGCTGGTTGATGTCCGCGTACGTGACCGTGGCGACGCTGGTCGCGGCGGCGATGCTGGTCGACGTGAGGCTGTACGAGATCTGGTGGACGAGGTAGTCACCGTCTACCCACAGCTCCACGATGCCTGTGCCCGTGGCGTCGGGCGCGAACGCGGACGCGTCCACCAGTGCGCGCCAGTGCTGCACGGGGACGCCTGCGACCGAGTCGGGCCCGATGTAGGTGAGGCTCCGCGTCGACGATCCGACGAGTCCGACGAGCGTGGGCAGGTCGGGCCGGATCGACGCCAGACCGAGCTTCGACACCGCGGCGGAGACCGACGACTTGCCGTACTTGGCCGTGCCGACCTTCGTGTACAGGTCGTCGCCGACCACGATCACCGTCAGCATCTGACCGTTCTGCGTGCCGTCGACGCGACACAGGGGGTTGCTCTGGTCGGTGACGTCGTACGAGCCCTGGTAGCGCATGGTGAGGGTCTGGCTCACCATCGTGGTCGTCACGACGAGGGCGAAAGAGCCCGTCTTGACCGTGCCGGCAGCGCGGAGGATGCGCACACCGAGGCCAGCGGCATCGTATGGCTGCGTGGCCAACGCGACGGACGGGGCGACCGAGACCGAAGCGGCCTCGTGGGCCGGGGTGTTCGACTGAGCGGCGCTGACGGGTCGGCAGCCGCCGAGCAGGACTGCTACACCCACCGCTCCGGTCGCTAGACGCCGCCACGATGTCACCAGTCCAGTGAAAGGGTTCAAGCGTCAAGGGGACGTTTCAAAAGGCTAAGAGATCCCCGAGAAAGTCTCTCAGGGTTCATGTGGACTCGAGGATCTGGGCCGCCCCCGGCGCCGGTCGTAGCGAGAGGCACATCGCCCCAGCCGCCACGCACAGCCCTCCGGGCGCGTACCAGGCGGCGTCGTAGTTGCCGAACTGGTCGCGGGCGAGACCGGCCAGGGACGCCGCGATCGCCGCCCCCGACCTGGTGGCTCGCGAACACCCAGCCGAAGACAACGGGTCCGTTGGTGCGGTACACGCGTCGACACAGCGCCATCGTCGGCGGCACGGGATGGGACGTGCCAGGATCAGCCATGACCAAGCGCACAGCGCTCGCGGGGGGCGTGGTCGGGGGACTCGCCGTCGTCGAGTTCACATCCGGCGTGATCCAGGGCTTCTACACGCCGCTGTTCACCGACATCGCCCGCAGGCTCGCCATCCACGACGCCGACATCAACTGGCTCGAGGCCGTACAGCTCCTGCTCTCGGCCATCGTCGTACCTGTCCTCGCGCGGCTCGGGGACATGTACGGGCATCGGCGCGTGCTGCTCGGATCGCTGGCCGTGACCGCGCTCGGGTCGTGGGGGATGGCGTTCGCGCCCACCTTCCCGTTGTTCCTCGTGATGTTCGCGGTGCAGGGCTTCTACGTGGTCTGGCTGCCGCTCAACATCGCGATCATCTACGCCCGCGCCCGTCGCCTGCCCGACACTGCCGCACTGACCCGCCGCGCGGCCGGCGTCATCGTCGTGGCGCTCGAGCTCGGCGCGATCGCGGGGGCGCTCATCTCCGGGCAGCTCGGCGTCGCCTGGGCCGGCAACCTGACGGCCGTCCTCGCCGTACCCGCCGCCCTCATCACCGTGGCGTTCGTCATCGTCTGGCGCTTCGTCGCCGACCCCGGGGAGCGCGCCGGCGGCCGCGTCGACACCCGCGGCGCCGTCGTCCTGTCCCTCGGCCTGCTGGCGATCACCGGTGGTCTGAGCCTGGTCCGTGTGAACGGGGTCACCGTGTGGGTGGTCGGCCTGGTCCTGGTGGGGATCGCGATCATGGTGGGGTTCGTGCGGATGGAGCGTCGTACGGAGTCGCCGCTGGTCGACATCGCGCTCGTCAGCCAGCCGACGCTGTGGCCCGTGTTCCTCACGGCGGCGCTGATCGGGGTCAGCCTGCTGGGTGCGCAGGGGTCGCTGTCGACCTTCGTCCGTACAGATCGTGCCGTGTACGGCTACGGGCTGAGCCTGACCTCGGCCACGGCCTCGTACATCATCGGCGCCTACGTCCTCAGCCTGCTCGTCGGCGCGGCCTCGTTCGCGCGGATCACGGCTGCGACGACGCCGAGGCTCGTGCTGATCGGGGCCTGCGGCACGGTGGCGACGGGCTACCTCGGGCTCGTCTTCCTCCACGCGAACGTGGTCGAGGTGCTGGCCTGCATGATCGTTGCCGGCGTGGGGGCGGGCGCCCTGGTCGCGGCTCTGCCCGCAGCTGCCGCGGCCGCAGCGCCGATCGGTGAGACCGCCATGGCCACCGGCCTGACCAACACCACGAAGACCATCGGCGGCTCGTTCGCCAGCTCGGCGTTCGCGCTGGCGCTGGTGCAGGGGGTGTCGACCGGTACGGCCGCGCCGCTGGCGGGCTACATCACCGTGTGGGTGATCTGCTCGGTCGCGGCGCTGGGCGCGCTCGTCGGGTTGCTCACCGTGCCGAAGGTCGCGTTCACCTCGTCCCCCGCGTCCCACGCCGTGGGTGAAGAGGAGGCGGTCGCATGAGGCGGGCGGGGGTCGTCGCGCCTCTGGTGGCCAACTTCCCCAGGCACCGGGTGGCTCCCCAAGACAGCGATGGCTTGGGAAGCGCGTCATGGCTTGGGAAGTTGGCTCCAGGAGCGGAGGGTGTCGCATGACGTCCGACGCAGCCGTACTGGCGGGGCGGCTCTCACGGATGGTCCAGGTGGCGACGGTCACGCCG
>JAYUEA010000500.1:0-9565 GCA_043739465.1 Propionibacteriaceae bacterium | reverse complement strand
CCGGTCACGGTGACCCGCGGGGGAGCTGTGACCGTCGGTGTGGAGGGGGTACCGATCCTGAAGGGCAAGCCCTCGGTCAGGGACATCGAAGGGTCCGTCCGCGAGGACGGGTCCGTGGTCCGTGCGACCGTGCCGCCGCACCCCATGATCGACGAGCCGCCGGAGGTCACGGAATAGCTCGGACTAGCTCGGACTAGCTCCCAGCGAGCGGCCACGGAACAGAACGATCGTTCCGTTTTCCCGGATCCGCCACTATGCTCGGCGAATGGCACGCCCGCTGATCACCACCGCGTCGATCATGGAGCACGTCCGCAAGCTGGAGGACGAGCATCCGCCGATCCGCCTCGACAGCGTCGACCGCACCATCGTGAATGCGAGCGTCGTACGGGATCGGTTCGCGCCGGTCATCGACTACCTGGCGCGCGTCGAGCTCGAGGTGGACCGCAACGTGCTCGAGCTGCTGACGCTCCTTCCGGGCGTCTCGGAGGTTGACCGCTACTTCTACCAGGACGTGTGGCAGCCGCAGGAGGTCGCGCACGGCGTGATCCTCGACCGGCTCCAGGTCGACCTCGGGCTGCCGCCGTCGAACGTGTTCATGGGCATCCCGATGCGCATGAAGCTCCTCGGTGCGCTGGCCCACCTGCCTGCGATCCAGGAGATCAGCCGGCTCCTGTACTACCTCACCGGCGCGGCGACCGAGCGTCAGGCCGTCCTCGCGTACAGCCGCTTCACCGACCAGCTCAACGACCTCGGCGAGGACGCGATCTCTCAGACGATCATCGGGGCGATCAAGCGCCAGGAGCCGGGCCATTTCGCGTTCTACTCGATGTCGGCGACGCAGATGATCCAGGACGGCGTCCTCGCGCCCTGGCAGATGTACGTGGCCCGCGTCCTGCGCGAGAAGGGCTTCGCCCTGGTCGGCACGAACTACGAGACGCAGTTCGAAGCCAACCTGGGCGGGGTCATGGTCGGGCTGGAGCTCGACGGCGAGCTCGAGCGGTACGCCAAGGACGTCGGGCGGCTCGAGGCGAAGCTCCTGTGGGCGAACAAGAACGGCATGGAGTTCCCGCCTTACTTCCTCGAGGCGCTACGCCAGTCCGTCGAGCTGTACCGCGAACGCGGCTTCGACCCCTCACCGGCGAAGTAGGCAGTTCGGCCAGGCGGCCGCACATCTCTCGTCCGCACAGCCCTTCCGGCGTCCGCACAACCCCTGTGACAGGATTTCGCGACATACGGGTTGTGCGCCCGTGAGTCGGATGACACAAGGGCTGTGCGTAGGGGTCCAGGACGCGGGTTGACCTCAGAACACCGAGTAGGCCTCGCGTGACATCGTGAAGCCATGACCGGTTGCTGTGTTCTTGCAGGTCACGCCCGTGGACGCGCTGTCGCACTGGAAGGTGCCGGCCGCGAGCGACGAGCCGTACGGGAGGGCGACCAGCTTCAGGTCGTACACGGTCACGATCGGGTCGCTCGCCTTGCGCCACGACACGTAGTCGGAGTCCACGGAGGCGGTGTCGATGACGGTGTCGCCGGCGCAGGTGCTGCCGGCTGTCTTCGTCACGTACAACGACGACCCCCAGTCCAGCTCGCAGCTCCCCGGCTTGGGCGCCTGCCAAGCCTTGTCCGCGCCGACGAAATCGCAGCGGACGCTGTCGGTGGACACGAGGCAGACGATCCGGCCCGACGGGGTGGCGAACGCGCCGGCCGCGACCTTGCGTACGTCACCGGCCGGGGCGGTCGTCGTCGCTGCGGTGGTCGGGGCGGCCGGAGGCGAGGTCGGGGTCGCCGACGCGATGCCGGACGGCAGGTCGACGGGCGGCAGCGAGAGGTTCCCCGAGGGGACACCTGCCGTCGGCGTCGGGCCGGCGGGGTCGCCGTCCACAATGGTCGGAGAGGCCTTGGGCCCTAGCAGGCTGCAGCCGGAGAGCACGAGGGCGGAGGCCATGAGCACGACTCTCATCCAATGATGCATGCGACAAGGATGGGGCCGGAGGAGGTCGCTGCCTAGTGCCACGCGACACCAGTGTCGCGTGGCCGAAATCCAGGGACGCTCGGCGCGCCCCGGGCACGCACCTCGCGGCGTTGCCGAAGCTCGTCGTACGACCCGGTACGCCTACGCCCCGGCGCCTTGCGATGCACGAAGGGGGACCACGCCAACCGTGAACAGTTTTCCGCCACGCGACACTAGAACATCCCGTACGTGGATTGGGAGACAACGATCCCGTGCCCTGTCTGCCAGTTGGTGCAGGTGACGCCTGTGGTCTCCATGCAGCAGCGCACGGGCCCGACCTCGAGGACTGCGCCGTACGGGAGCGCGGCCATCGTGGAGCGGTACTTCTGGACTGTCGAGTCACTGTGGTGCCACCACATCTGGTAGCCCGTGCAGGCAGCCAGCAGGGGAGCGGCGGCCACGAGCAGGATGACCTGGTGGAGTGGCTTCGTGTTCATACCGATAACACGCGCTGCGTCGTCACAGGTTGTGAGAGCCGCCTAAGAACTCTCGGCAGGTGACTCAGGCAGGGCCCACCTAGACTGGCGGGCATGTCAGAAGACAAGCGGGTCGTCCTCGCCGCGCCGCGCGGCTACTGCGCCGGTGTGGATCGTGCGGTGGTCACGGTGGAGCGTGCGCTCGACACGTACGGGCCTCCTGTCTACGTGCGCAAGCAGATCGTCCACAACCGTCACGTGGTGGAGGACCTGGAGTCCCGCGGAGCGATCTTCGTCGAGGAGCTGTCCGAGGTCCCGACCGGTGCGACGGTCGTCTTCTCGGCGCATGGCGTCTCGCCCCAGGTGCACCTCGAGGCGGCCGCACGTGGTCTCAAGACGATCGACGCCACCTGTCCGCTGGTCACGAAGGTCCACAAGGAGGCCAGTCGTTTCGCCGGGGAGGGCATGCAGATCCTCTTGATCGGTCACGCGGGCCACGAGGAGGTCGAGGGGACCACCGGCGAGGCGCCCGATCACATCACGCTCGTGCAGCACCCCAACGACGTCGAGGCGCTCGAGGTCGCCGATCCCACCAAGGTGGCCTGGCTGTCGCAGACGACATTGAGCGTCGACGAGACGTACGAGACCGTCAGTCGGCTGCGTCGCAAGTTCCCGCTGCTGATCGACCCGCCCAGCGACGACATCTGCTACGCCACGTCGAACCGGCAGGCCGCGGTGAAGCAGATCGCCCCGACCTGCGACCTGGTGATCGTCGTGGGCAGCCGCAACTCGTCGAACTCCGTACGCCTCGTCGAGGTCGCCCTGGAGGCCGGGGCGAAGACCGCGTACCGGGTCGACAACGCCACCGAGATCGTCGAGGCCTGGCTGGACGGCGTGGCGAACGTGGGCGTGACGTCCGGTGCGTCCGTGCCCGACGAGCTCGTGCAGGGTGTGCTCGAGCTCCTTGTCGCGCGGGGTTTCCCGGTCGCCGTCGAGGAGCGGCTCACCGAAGAGAACCTCGTGTTCGCCTTGCCCCCGGAGCTGCGCAAGGACATCAAGGCGAGCGGCGCGTCGGCCTGATCGGAGCGGACATGCGGCTGCAGAGCATCTCCGTCGAGGACCTCGTGGAGCCCGCGGCGATCGGTCCTGACACGGTGGGCGCGGTCAGCAAGGCCCTGCTCCTGGCCCGCGGCGGCCCCGGCGACGACCCCGACGCGGTGGCGGACGAGCGCATGGCCCAGCTCGACGCGGAGCTCGATCGGATCCACTCGACGCTGGACGGTCTGGACGAGCAGCTGAGCGCGATCGACCGCAGCTTCTTAGCGTCCTCGACGAGCCGGAGCCGACGCCTCCTCGATTTGGGTGAGCACGGCCGGGCGGCGTAGAGTGGCGTGTCGGTCACCCATGTCATGGGTGGTGCGGCCATGCCCGGGCTGTCAAGCGGGGCGCGGCCGATCACACGAACGATCGGGAGTGTATGGCGAAGAAAGAGGGTGCCCTCGAACTGGAGGGGACCGTGGTGGAGGCGCTGCCCAACGCGATGTTTCGCGTCGAGCTCGCCAATGGTCACCGGGTCCTCGCCACGATCAGCGGGAAGATGCGGCAGCACTACATCCGCATCCTGCCCTCCGATCGCGTCGTCGTTGAACTCTCGCCGTACGACCTCACCCGCGGCCGGATCGTCTACCGCCACAGGTAGACACAGGCCAAACCGCAACAGCCCGCGAACTGCGGGTCACCGTGAATGGTGCCCCGCGAGACACAAAGTAAGGATGAGCTCGAATGAAGGTTCAGCCGAGCGTCAAGAGGATCTGTGACAAGTGCAAGGTGATCCGCCGGCACGGACGCGTCATGGTGATCTGCGACAACCCTCGCCACAAGCAGCGGCAGGGCTGAAAGACTGCGAAGACTGACTTCGGTCGGTCAGCGCGCTGGGGAAGAGAGGATCGCAAGTCCCCAGCACCACCGCAACCGCGGTGGCAACCACACAGCGTGAACGCACACGGGGTTCGCCCCGTTCACCCTCGGTCGAAGGCCGAGGCCCCGCCAGGGGAACGCGTCACGTCCATCACCTTCGCGGTCCACGACCGGACGCCGCAGGGCGCCAGGACCGATACAGAGAGGCATCCGCTTCATGGCACGTCTTATCGGCGTTGACCTTCCGCGCGAGAAGCGCTTGGAGATCGCGCTCACCTACATCTTCGGCATCGGGAAGACCCGCGCTGACGAGACCCTCAAGGCCACTGGACTCTCCGGGGACATCCGCGTCCACCAGCTCACCGACGACCAGATCGTCGCGCTGCGCGACCACATCGAGGCCAACTACGAGACCGAGGGCGACCTTCGCCGCGAGATCGCGGCCGACATCCGTCGCAAGGTCGAGATCGGCAACTACCAGGGCCGTCGCCACCGCAGCGGTCTTCCTGTCCGTGGGCAGCGCACGCGGACCAACGCCCGTACTCGTAAGGGCAAGAAGAAGGCGGTCGCGGGCAAGAAGAAGGCCCGCTGACCCCCACCGGTCGCGTGAGATCCCAGGAGAGATAGAAAACACATGGCTACAGCAAGCCGTAAGACGACGCAGACCAAGACCAAGGTCCGTCGCAAGGAGAAGAAGAACATCGTCGCCGGTCAGGCGCACATCAAGAGCACGTTCAACAACACGATCATCGCGATCACCGATCCGACTGGTGCAGTGATCGCGTGGGCGTCGGCCGGCACGGTGGGCTTCAAGGGCTCCCGCAAGTCGACCCCGTACGCCGCGCAGATGGCGGCTGAGGCCGCTGGACGTCGTGCCATGGAGCACGGCATGAAGCGCGTCGACGTGTTCGTCAAGGGTCCCGGCTCCGGCCGCGAGACCGCTATCCGTTCGCTCGGGGCCATCGGCCTCGAGGTCGGTGCGATCTCCGACGTGACTCCCGTGCCTCACAACGGCTGCCGCCCGCCCAAGCGCCGCCGCGTCTGAGCCCAACGATTCTTCTGACGTAAAGGACACTCAAGAATGGCCCGCTACACAGGCCCGATGACGCGGAAGTCACGCCGCCTCGGAACCGACCTCGTCGGTAATGACAAGTCGTACGAGAAGCGCCCGTACCCGCCCGGCATGCACGGTCGCGGTCGTACCAAGGACTCGGAGTACAGCCAGCAGCTCAAGGAGAAGCAGAAGGCCCGCTTCGCCTACGGCGTGCTCGAGAAGCAGTTCCGTCGCTACTACGAGGAGGCAACGCGCTCCCCGGGCAAGACCGGCGACATCCTGCTGCAGATCCTCGAGTCGCGCCTCGACAACGTCGTGTATCGCGCAGGTTTCGCGTCGACTCGTCGCCAGGCCCGCCAGCTCGTCGTCCACGGTCACTTCGTGGTCAACGGCAAGAAGGTCAACGTGCCGAGCTTCCGCGTCACCTCTCACGACATCATCGACGTGAAGCCGAAGTCCTCGAACCTCCACCCGCTGGTGGTGGCCCGCGAGGTCTTCGGTGAGCGCGAGGTTCCGGCGTGGCTCGACTCCCGCCCGAACTCCCTGCGGATCCTCGTTCACCAGCTGCCGACGCGCGAGCAGATCGTTGTCGACGTCACCGAGCAGCTGATCGTCGAGCTCTACTCCAAGTAACGCCATCGACCGGAGGTCCCTAGGGCCTCCGGTCGCTGCCGCAACCCGCCGTCATCGGCGGGGAGCACCCGACCCGGGCGTCCGTCCGAGTCACCACCGCAAGGCCGTCAAATAGTGGTCGGCCGAAAGGAACGCACACCGCATGCTTATTGCACAGCGCCCCACACTGTCCGAGGACTCCGTCTCCGAGTTCCGGTCCCGGTTCATCATTGAGCCGCTCGAGCCCGGCTTCGGCTACACGCTCGGCAACTCCCTGCGCCGCACCCTGCTGTCGGCCATCCCGGGCGCTGCGGTGACGAGCATCAAGGTCGAGGGCTCGTCGCACGAGTTCTCCACTCTCGAGGGTGTCG
Organism: Propionibacteriaceae bacterium; assembly: GCA_043739465.1. GTDB lineage: Bacteria > Actinomycetota > Actinomycetes > Propionibacteriales > Propionibacteriaceae > Fen-668. The sequence continues at coordinate 3,184 of JAYUEA010000500.1, read as the reverse complement.
TCGAGGACGTCACCGAGATCATCCTCAACCTCAAGGGCCTGGTCCTGTCGAGCGAAGAGGACGAGCCGGTCACGATGTACCTGCGCAAGGCAGGCGCCGGCGCCGTCACGGCCGCCGACATCGCGCCGCCGGCCGGCGTGGAGATCCACAACCCCGAGATGCATATCGCGACCCTCAACGACAAGGGCAAGCTCGAGATGGAGCTCGTCGTGGAGCGTGGCCGTGGCTACGTCTCCTCCACGCAGAACCAGAACTATGACGCCGAGATCGGTCGCATCCCGATCGACTCGATCTACTCGCCGGTCCTCAAGGTGACCTACAAGGTCGAGGCGACCCGCGTCGAGCAGCGTACCGACTTCGACCGCCTCGTGGTCGACGTCGAGACCAAGCCCGCCATCAGCCCGCGCGACGCGCTGGCATCGGCCGGCCGCACGCTCGTCGAGCTGTTCAGCCTGGCGCGTGAGCTCAACGTCGAGGCCGAGGGCATCGAGATCGGCCCGTCGCCGGTCGACGAGCAGCTCGCCGCCGACCTGGCTCTGCCTGTCGAGGAGCTGCACCTCACGGTCCGCTCGTACAACTGCCTCAAGCGCGAGGGCATCCACACTGTCGGCGAGCTCGTCTCGCGCAGCGAGCAGGATCTCCTCGACATCCGCAACTTCGGCTCGAAGTCGATCGACGAGGTCAAGCTGAAGCTTCACGAGATGGGCCTCTCGCTCAAGGACTCCTCGCCTGGGTTCGACCCGCTCGCCGCCCTCGACCGCTTCGCCGCGCTCGACGACGACGACGTCGACTACAGCGAGACCGAGCAGTACTGACGCCACCGCTTCTAGACCGGAGAACAAGAAATGCCTAGACCTACCAAGGGTCCCCGTCTCGGCGGCAGCCCTGCCCACCAGCGGATCATCCTCGCCAACCTGGCCTCGCAGCTCTTCGAGCACGGCCGGATTACGACGACGGAGACCAAGGCGAAGCGCGTACGTCCGCTCGCTGAGAAGCTCATCTCGAAGGCGAAGCGCGGTGACCTGCACTCTCGCCGTCTGGTGATGCAGACGATCACCAACCGCGACGTCGTCCACGTCCTGTTCACCGAGATCGGCCCGGCGCTCGAGGGTCGCGAGGGCGGCTACACCCGGATCACGAAGGTCGGCAACCGCAAGGGCGACAACGCCCCCATGGCCGTCATCGAGATCGTGACCGAGTCGGTCGAGGAGAGTCGCAAGAACAAGGGCAAGACGGCGCCGAAGGCTGCCGCCAAGCCCGCCAAGGCCGAGGCGAAGGCTGCCCCGGTCGAGGTCGCGGATACCATCGAGACGACGCCGGCCGCTGAGGTCGAGGCTGCCGACCCCACGTACGGCGAGGGCTCGTACGTCGGCGAGAACCCGCCCGAGGGCTACGACATCAAGGGCAACGCCGACTCGATGAAGTACCACACGACCGAGTCGCCGTGGTACGGCAGCACCATCGCCGAGGTCTGGTTCACCTCGACCGACGCCGCCGAGGCCGCTGGCTTCGTCGCCGCCGTCGCCGAGAAGGACGAGGACGCGTCCGAGTAGGTCTGAGTTCCACGCTGCGCGGCGCTCCCGGTCTCCGGGGGCGCCGCGTTTCGCGTTCGCGAGAGACTCTGGGTGAATGAGGAGAGAGTCTGGGGTAGTGAGGAGAGAGTCTGGGTGAATGAGGAGAGAGTCTGGGTGCTGGAATGTCCCCCAGATTCCCCTCCTGAGTGACGCAAGTTCTCTCCCGAGTGACGCAAGTTCTCTCCTGAGTGACGCCAGTTCTCTCCTCAGTGACGCAAGTTCTCTCCTCAGTCGCCCAGGGTCTCTCCTCAATGACGTGGGGCGTCCGCACTCCGGGAGTGCGCGTCACACTAGAGTCGCCGGGTGCGCATCGCTCAGCTGGCCAACTTCGTCGGGCCGACCTCGGGCGGGATGCGCCGTGCCATCGACCAGCTGGGGCAGCGCTACGTCACGGCCGGGCACGAGCGGCTGTTGATCATCCCGGGGCCCGAAGACCGCGTCATTGTGAGCGCTGCCGGGACCGTCGCGCAGGTACGAGGGGTGCGGGTCACGGGGGGCTACCGGATCATCGTCGACACGAGGGCTGTACGGGCTGCGCTGGAGCGGTTCTCGCCGACATCGGTCGAGGTGTCGGACAAATGGACCCTCGCCGGCGTCGGCCGCTGGGCCAGGAACCATGGCGTCGGCAGCGTGCTGTTCAGCCATGAGCGCCTCGACGACATGGCTTCGGACTTCCTGCGGCTGCGAGTGGACGGAGTCGTGCACCTCCGTAACAGGTCGTTGGCGCGGTTGTACGACCGCGTCGTGGTCACGACCTCGTACTCCGCGGGGGAGTGGGCGGGCAGCGGCGCGCACCTCGTGACGGTGCCCCTCGGTGTGGACCTCATCACGTTCCACCCGCACGCCGAGACGCCGGTCTGCGACGAGGTTGTTCGGCTGATCCACGCCGGGCGAATGTCGCGCGAGAAGTACCCGCAGCTCGCGATCGCGGCGACGGCCGAGCTACACCGCCGCGGCGTACCGGTCGAGCTGACCATCGCCGGCACAGGTCCGCACATCGAGTGGCTGCGGCAGCAGGCGGAGGGCGCGCCCGTACGTTTCGTGGGCTACGTCGCCGGGCGCGGGGAGCTTGCCCGCCTGTACGGGACGGCGGACATCTCGCTGTCGGTCGCACCCACCGAGACGTTCGGCCTCGCCGTGCTGGAGGCCCTGGCGTGCGGCACCCCCGTGGTCACCGCTGATGTCGGAGGCGCCCGAGAGCTGGTCGACGACACCTGCGCCGACTGGGGTGCGCCGCGCGCGTCAGCCCTGGCCGATGCCGTACAGCGCCTTCGTACACGTCTCGTCGACGACGCGCTCGGCCTGCGTCAGGCGGCCCGTACGCGCGCCGAACTGTACTCGTGGGACACCTCGGCTGCCCGCATGCTCGCCGTGCACCGCGAGGTCTCGGCGAACCCCTCGGACTAGAGGCCCCGCCACTCGTCGGCCAACAGCGCGTAGCCGAACCCGTCCAGCCATCGGCCTGACCGGTGCAGCGACTCGGACACGGCGTGGGTCTCGCGGCGCATCCCCAGCCGTTCCATGAGCCGCCAGGACGGCGTGTTGTCGGCGAAGCAGCTCGCCACGACCCGTCTCAGCCCCAGGTGCTCGAAGCAGATCACGAGCATTCC
>JAYUEA010000499.1:0-3196 GCA_043739465.1 Propionibacteriaceae bacterium | reverse complement strand
ATTCTCCGCTCGGCGGCCTGATTCAGGTCATGCACCTGGTCGTTCGGGACCTTTGGCACTGGGCCCCGACTGGTCGTGGGTGGTTCAGTTGGCGTGGCCGCGTGGAGTGACTGTTTGTGTTCCAAGTCCGCATCCACGGCCGGGGTGGCCAGGGCGGACCTCGGAGGCTCAAATGTCCTCGGAGGCTGATATGACGGGCGAAGTAGCAGGCGAAGTAGCAGGCGTGACCTGGGCGTGTGTCGACGGCAACGAGGCGGTTGCCCGAGTCGCTCATGCCTGCAGCGAGGTGATCGCGATCTATCCGATCACCCCCTCTTCGACCATGGGCGAGCATGCCGACGCCTGGAGCGCCGCCGGACGGCGAAACCTCTGGGGTTCGGTCCCCGAGGTCGTCGAGATGCAGTCCGAGGCCGGGGTGGCCGGCGCCCTGCATGGCGTCGTCCAGAAGGGCGCGCTCGGCACGACCTTCACGTCGTCCCAGGGTCTGCTCTTGATGCTGCCCAACATGTACAAGATCGCGGGTGAGTTGACGCCGTGCGTGATCCACGTCGCCGCTCGCACGCTGGCCACGCACGCGCTGTCGATCTTCGGCGATCACTCCGACGTGATGAGCGCCCGGATGACCGGCTGGGCGATGCTCAGCTCGTCGTCCGTGCAGGAGGCGCAGGACCTCGCCCTGATCTCCCACGCCGCCACGCTGCACTCGCGGGTGCCGTTCATGCACTTCTTCGACGGGTTCCGCACCTCGCACGAGATCAACAAGATCCGAGTCGTCGGCGACGACGTGATGCGCGCCATGCTGCCGGACGACCTGGTGCTGGAGCACCGGATGCGCGGGCTCACCCCCGACGCCCCGACCCTGCGCGGTTCCGCCCAGAACCCCGATGTCTTCTTTCAGGCTCGCGAGGCCTGTAACCCGTTCCACGACGCCGTGCCCGGGATCGTGCAGCAGTTGATGAACGAGTTCGCAGAGCGCACCGGACGGCAGTACAACCTCGTCGACTACCGCGGCGCACCGGACGCGGAGCGGGTCATCGTGATCATGGGCTCAGGGGCCGGCGCGGTGCGCGAGACCGTGGACGCCCTCGTCGCCCGCGGTGAGAAGGTTGGCTACGTCACCGTGCGGCTCTACCGGCCCTTCCCGGTCGAGGCCTTCCTCGCCGCGCTTCCCGCAAGCGCGCAGCGCATCGCCGTCCTCGACCGCTGCAAGGAACCGGGCGCGCCGGCCGAACCGCTGCACCTCGACGTGGCCACCGCCCTGATGGACCGTGTCATGTTCGACGGGGGCCGCAACGTTCAGAACCTCATCGGCGGCCGCTACGGGCTGTCGAGCAAGGAGTTCACGCCGCCGATGGTGGCCGGTATCTTCGCGGAGCTCGATCGTGACAAGCCGAAGCGTCGCTTCACTGTCGGCATCGAGGACGACGTCACCCACCTCTCGCTCGACCCCGACCCTGACTTCGCCGTGCAGAGCAAGGCCGTCGCCGCGGTGTTCCTCGGCCTCGGCTCAGACGGCACCGTGGGTGCGAGCAAGAACTCGATCAAGATCATCGGGGACGGCACGGACCAGTTCGTCCAGGGCTACTTCGTGCTCGACTCGAAGAAGTCCGGTGGGGTGACCGTCTCGCACCTGAGGTTCGGCCCCGATGAGATCCACTCGACGTATCTGATCGAGCAGGCCGACGTGGTCGGCGTCCACCAGTTCTCGCTCTTGCGCACGATGAAGGTGCTTGAGCTGGCCAAACCCGGCGGCACCCTCCTGCTGAACTCGCCTTATCCGGCTGACCAGGTGTGGGATCAGCTGCCGGTCGAGGTGCAGCAGCAGCTCATCGACAAGAACCTGGAGTTCTACGTGATCGACGCGCACCGGGTGGCCCGGGAGGAGGGCCTCGGCGCCCGGATCAATACGATCATGCAGCCGTGTTTCTTCCACCTATCGGGCGTGCTGCCCGTGGAGGAGGTCACTTCGCGGATCAAGGCCGCGATCGAGGCGGCGTACGGCAAGCGTGGCCGCAGCGTCGTCGAGCGCAACTTCGTCGCCGTCGACCGGGCGCTCAGCGAGCTGAGCCAGGTCAAGGTGCCGGCCGAGGCGACGAGCGCACTGCACCGGATGCCGCCGCTGGCGAGCAACGCCCCCGACTTCGTCACCCGGGTCACCGCGCGTCTGATGCGCGGTGAGGGTGACCTGCTGCCGGTCAGCGCCATGCCGGCGGACGGCACGTGGCCCACCGATACCGCCCAGTGGGAGAAGCGGGCAATCGCCCAGGACCTGCCGATCTGGGACCCGGACCTCTGCACCGACTGCGGCAAGTGCGCGGTGACCTGTCCGCACACCGCGCTGCGGATCAAGATCTTCCCGAAGGAGCAGCTCGAAGGCGCGCCCGAAGGGTTCCAGGCCAAGGGTTACAACTCGCGGGACCTCCCCGACCACCTGCTCAGTATCACCATCGCCGCCGACGACTGTACCGGTTGCGGGATCTGCGTCGACGTCTGCCCGGCGGTCTCCAAGACCGACCCGAGCCACAAGTCGCTCGACCTCGTCGCCGCCCTGGACCACCGTGACGCGCTGCGGACGAACTTCGAGCATTTCCTGACCATTCCGGAGATCGACCGGACCAAGGTACGCCACGACACGGTCAAGGGTGTGGCGCAGCTCCAGCCGCTGTTCGAGTTCTCGGGCGCCTGTTCGGGCTGTGGTGAGACCCCGTATCTGAAGACGCTGACCCAGCTCTTCGGCGACCGGATGATCATCGCCAACGCGACCGGGTGTTCGTCGATCTTCGGCGGCAATCTGCCGACGACCCCCTACACCCGCAATGCCGACGGCCGCGGCCCGGCCTGGGCGAACTCCTTGTTCGAGGACAACGCGGAGTTCGGTCTTGGGCTGCGTCTGGGCTGGGAGCAGCAGCACGGTGAGGCCCACCGCTACGTCGCCGAGCTCAGTCATCTGATCGGCGCCGACCTGGCCGGGGCCCTGGTGACCGCCGAACAGGGCGACGAAGCCGGCATCGTGGCCCAGCGAGGCCGGGTCGAGCTGCTGAAGACAGAGCTGGACGGCGCGCTGCGCGACGGCCGGGCGGGCGACCAGGCCTCCGCCGTCCGGCACCTGCGCAGTCTGGCCGACGAGCTGGTCGAGAAGACGGTGTGGATCGTCGGTGGTGACGGCTGGGCCTACGACATCGGCTACGGCGGCCTC
>JAYUEA010000498.1:0-9616 GCA_043739465.1 Propionibacteriaceae bacterium | reverse complement strand
CGACTTGCGTGCCCGCGGTTTCCGCCGAGTGACTGGCGCTCGTCGCGCATGGGACAAGAGCATCTCCGACGACATCGTCGACGGTCTGGCGCATCAGCATCGATGAGGACCGGAGAGCGAGCATCTACGCGGGGGTCGTGGTGCCGTTCTTCGCAGGCTGCCGACGGTTCACGACGATGATCCCGCCCCCGTATGACTGGGGACAAGAGGTTGTCCGGAATGCTTCGGACATCCGTGGTCTCAAGGGACTCGATCCTGAGGTCGAGCAGTTCGCGGAGGCGACGCACGCCGAGCAGAAGGCCTTCGTCCGCGACGTGCGATCTTTCGTGCGGGATCACGACCCGACGAAGCCCGTGGTCCCTATCCCCGAATGGCCGGGACTCGAGGATGTCACCCGGACCTGGCGCGCCGGGGCTTGGCGCACGCGAAGCCTGAATACGCCGTGGACGCAACCCACCCTCCTGGTCAAGATCCCTCACGAGTACGTCGTCGGGATCCTGTTCGGACCGGCTGCCCCTGGGGTAGGAGAAGCGTGGCTCGGGCCAGGCCCCGCGTACTTCGATGACGATGCCGCTTACGACGTTGAGAGCGCGGCGGAAGGGCTTGCCGCGTGGGCGCTCAGTGCGACCGGCGCTCAACCGGACATCACCGAGCTGCGCGCCCTCATCACGCCCTCGTGGACCGTCGACCTCGTCGAGGCTCTCACGGAGATGTGCCGCCTCCTCGGCATCGGCTTGCCGAAGAACTGACGGGCCCCCGCCGTTCGCGCCGGTGATCGCCGGTCATATACGTGCCGGCCGAACGCATCCGCAGATCGGCACGAGCGCGGATCGCGGCAAGAGCGGACGTTCCCGCCTGGCACGTGAGATGCGCGGCATGATCGGATTGGCTGGGGAACGCTCGGGTTGACGAACCTGGCTCGGGCGGTCATGATCGGGTCAATCGTGGGGTTCACGTCGATTCGTCGGACTTAGGCCCCACGCCGCGCAGTGGTCTGTCCAGCCAGCCCCTTTGGCCACCGGGCCTCCCATTCCGCAACACGCAACTCGTCGGCGACGGTCTCGGGATCCGCGGGGTCGCTTGAGAAGGTGTGGTTTTCGGTCCGCGCACTCTCCAACAGCCCAACGAGGAGTTCTCGATCCCGCCGACCTGAGGCCTCGAGGATCACCCTGGTCTGATCGACAATGCGGGCGTCGAGGAGCTCGGCGTCCAGTCGGACGAAGGCGCTGTACTCGCCCGCCTCGACATCGATGGCCTCGACCCATTGGGCGGCTTCCTGCGCACTCTCGAAGAACTGGACGCCGCCGTCAGCGAAGACGAACACCTGTTTCGGGCATGTGCACAGTAAGGCGCCCATCACGGGTTAGGCTTGGTGGCGAGAAGGCCGAACCTGCGGGGCTAAGTCCTCGGCATGAAGTTCCAGTGCGTGTTGATCTTTGACGCGCCGAAGACGATCAGGTGCACCTGCCCCAAGAGGAACAGGCTCTGGGATGCGACCTGGTCCTCGTTGTTCCTTTCTCCGGTGGTGGCATTCACCCTTCTTCGGGCCAGTCGAGGAGCTCCTGAAGACTCTGTCCGTCGAAGGCCAGACGTGTGAGCGCCGAGCCTCTTCAACTGCGGCGAGGGCCACGGCGCCACGACCGGAGGTTGGCCAACTGGCAGGGTCGCTGTGCCGGGCCCGGGCGGCGAGCGTATGTTGCGCCGCGATGCGTTGGTCACCGTGCCAGTGCCGTGGACTGTCGGGGGTGACATCTGTCAGGCGCGGGCGCCGTTCGCCATTGATTGGGAAGGTACGCGGCGAAAGACACGATCTTCCACCAGCGGCCCTTGACGTGGGCTCTACGCGAGAATAGCCTCATCTCAACCTACCCTAGGAGAGATCGTGCGAATCACTCTTGTCGCAATCGCAACCGTTCTTGTCTTGGCATTCTCCCCTCCTCTTGAGGGTTTCGCCGCCCCGATGTCAGATGGTATCTGGATTGTCTCGCAGAATGGCGAGTCCTATGTGAGCGTCCTTGGCCGTATCGCCAACGATTCCCGCGATCCTCGCTCCGCTGCAGCCGGGAAATTGCTCCGCACGGGCAGCTCGATGGATGATAGGTCACGCCGAGGTCTTCAATTGCCGGTGAACGCACCGGCTATCGTGGCAAGTGTGAACCTGGGCAACCCAAACTCATGGCGTGTCAGCGGGAATGCTATCTACAACTACTGGCAGAGTATGATCATGATCATCGACGTGGCCTTTTGTTCAAGTACCTGCACAACCACAGATCACATGCAGATCACATCAACGGTGAATCCGGGGACAACGGTTACGCGCATCAACACGGGAATCTTGTACTTCCCGAACGCGGGGAATATTCTGACTCGTAGATGGTATCCATACGCGATCTGCTCCGGGATAATTTGCGGGACCACCGCGCCATTCAACAACAATGCGACGACTATCGTCACCTATGTCTACTATTCCCCCACCAGGTCGGGTGGTCGTCCCCTCACGATCGCCCTAGGCGTTCAGGCGTCGACAACCGCCAACACGGTCACTGATGGCTCGAAGACAGCGGACTGCTACGGTGGATCTGGCGGAGACACGGCGTGCTACTACTGATGATGCGGCCAGCCGGAGAGGTTCGAGCCTCCACGGCAACAGCGGTGTTCGATCGGGTTCTTGTCGATCAGAAACAGTTCGTCATATGGGTCGATGGAGGCTTCATAGAACGGGAGGCCATCGGGTTCATGATTAACATCGCAGCGCGCGATATTCCCATCCCAGAGAGCATTGTGAATGGACTTCCCGACGGGCCGCACGTGCTCGTCCGAAAAATCGACGGCGAGTGGATCCATGCTGACGATGTCACAGGGGCCTGCAGGACAACCAGTGGTGACGCGTTAGCAGTCGGAATGCGGATAAGCTGGGACGCGCGAGTCGAGGTGATGTCCTGGCGACTGTCGTGGCGGGAGCCGGAAGTAGACGTGACCGTCGATCTCGATCGGGAAACTCTCCGGGCCGCTGTGTTGGCAGCCGACTCGATTCCCCAGTTCTGGGTGGAACGGTGACTGCTTACGGCCCGCTGGAGCGAACTGTGACCGCACCGCAATTCGACCTCGTCATCTGCGACAAGTCGGACCTGGCAGTGTGGACCCATCTGGGATTCGTCGGGAGATCAATTGTAGGCTTCACCCTCGCCATGCACTGGCGGGGGGATGAACTATCAGCCACGCCGTGGCACGACTCGCGGGAGCCTCATGCTGTCCTGTGGACAGGCGAACGCTGGGCCGAAAAGGCGATCGGGTACTCAATCGTCAGCCAAGACGGCGTCACGCATGTGATAGGAGCAGTTGACCTTGTGGTCCTCTGGGCGCATCGCCCCTCGCTCCTGGAGTACCGGCACTCCTTCGCCGGGATATCTGTCTCCATATCCCTTGGGCCGGACTTCTGGAGGAAGGTCGAAGCCACGCGCTCCGAAATCCCGGACTTTCAGTTGTTCCGTGCCGAGGATGCTGCGGAGTAGTACCGACTGACCGCCTCGTCGGGGACGATCTTGTGTCTCATCCGAAGCCCCATTGATCTTCTACTGGCGGCGGGTCCTCGCGTATTCGCTGGCCAGTTGAAAGTGGACGGCTCGCTGGACCTCAAGCAGGTCGAGCGCGGGAACGATGAAGTCGACGCGCGCCACGAGACATCGATCCTGGCACTGAGGTACGTCCACGTGGCAGAGAACCCGATGGGCCGAGACATCTCGATGCAGTGGGCGAACGCATGCATCGCTGTTCGTGCGCCAGCGTCGTGTCGCACACACGTTTCGCTTCACGTCCGAAGCCCACGGAGAGACGTTCTCGGGCGCGTCCGTTCATGGGCGCGGTTCGTGGGCACACACTCTGAGGGGGACGGCCAGGATGATCAGAGCTGACTACGGGCTCAGGCGCAGGGACGTGTGGGACGCTCGTCGCTGGGACACGAGACGGTCAACAGCACGGGAACCCGTCGCGCTTCTGCGGCAGTGCAAGGACCTTACCCTGGGAACGCGGGAAGCGATGAGCGAGTGTTGATTACCGGCGCAATGGGCCCCTTCGTGATTCGCAATATCAAGCGCCGTCGACATCCAGTTCGCGACCCTGCGCGGGCCTTCCACGAGCCCGCTCCAGGCCCTCCTAGAGTAGCTGCCCGGGATTGGGTGAAGGACCAATCAAGTCCCGGGAGCAAGCCGAGCACGACGCCGTGTGAGCTTTACCACGAGGTCCTCATACGCATCTGGCGGCGAGTCGCCACCACCGATCTCTGCCTGCCTTTGAGAGCCCCCCAGAACTTCGCGCACAACACATCGCCCGCATCCCAGCCGACCGGTAACTGGTCGGGTTGGCTGGAGAAGCCAACCATCGGCCCACCTCGTAACGCCCCCGTTTCTGGTCATAACAATGGTCATGGTCCGCAGTTCATCTTCGTCCATGGGCTCAGGATAAGCAGCGAGCCTTGAACGGGCTCACAACTAATCGCACGCAGCGAGCTGAGCCCGGCCTTGCCGCCTATAGGTGCGCGGCTCCCCGCTGTCCGAAATCGCCCACGGAGCTCGTCCCACTCGTCCGCGCGCAGTTCGAGTTTGCCAGTGCCGGACGCCTCCCATATCGGCTGTGGACGACGCTCGAAAATGAGACCGTACCCCGTCGCACTGGCCCCGATTTCGACCGTCGTCGACATCGGCCGGGCAGACCTCTCATCTGCCGCAGAACCAGACGTGCATTTCGGAACATCCCCAGCGGATAGTGCGCATGCTGGCGGCCAAAAGGTCTCCGAAAGGGAGCGCTCCGCGACCGCGCAGCTCAATTGACGATCTGGGGCTTGTCACGGGACGTGCGTCCAAGGGAATCCGGAAGTGGCCAATTGCAGGCGTGTTGGCCCAGGTTGGTTGGCATGGCTGTTCGGCCGCCCAAATCCTGATAGCCCTACGCCTATGACCGGGAGGTCCTCACTCGAAATGGGTCAGAGACAGAGCGTTGCCATCGGGGTCGGTAAACCTGCAATCTGGTCACCGCTAGCGGTCGTCCAGATCCCGTTTCGGCCCTGCTACAGGCCGTTGTAGCGGACGAATACGACTCAAGTCGAGCGAGAGTCTCTTTGATGCCTTCCACTCGCCAGCCCAGCACTGTGTACGCGGGGTGTGCTACTTCGGCGACGGCGGTCAGGCGCAGCATCCTGCCATTGGCGTCGAACACACAGACAAACGGGTTCTCCTCCACCATTCGGAGGCCGAGAACGAATTCGTAGAAGGTCCGTGCCCTGGCCAATTCCGTGGTGGCTGCGAAAGCGATCACATCACTCGTATCAAGCATGGTGCCCCCAACGTGGACGACAGCCGACACGTCGGAGTGTCCCAAACAAGGCAACTCGCTGTCATCGGCATGACAGGAAGATCGCAGCCCTCACCCGGACGGTCGACGGATCTGCACAGGAGCACCACCAGAGCCGGCCGCCAGCGGTGATCCAGCGTCTGTGTGTCGAAGTTGCACGTATGTTGCACAGGAACCAAAGACCGCCCTGACCTGGGAGCATTTCCCCTAGTCAGAGCGACCTTCGCACAGTGGAGCTAACGGGATTCGAACCCGTGGCCTCTTCCATGCCATGGAAGCGCGCTACCAACTGCGCCATAGCCCCTCAGCCGCCGAAGCGACCTCCAAAACTCTACCGTAACCAGACCGGAGAGTGCGAACTCATGCCCCCGGACGTTCGCCCTCCAACAGGCCCGGCGCGGAGCCTTCGGACGAGGCTTCGTCCACCGGCGCCTCGATGCCCGACAGGTCGAGCCGTGGGCAGTCGCGCCAGAGCCGCTCGAGCGCGTACAACCTTCGCTCCTCCTCGTGCTGGACGTGGACGACGACGTCGTTGTAGTCCAGCAGGACCCAGCGGTTCTCGCGTCCGCCCTCGCGGCGGAGGGCCTTGATGCCGTGGCTGAGGAGCTGCTCCTCGATGGCGTCGACGACGGCGCCGACCTGCCGCTCGTTCGTACAGGTCACGATCAGGAAGACGTCCGTGATCGCGATCTGCTGGGACACGTCGAACGCGACGAGCTCACTGCCCTTCTTCGAGGCCGCGGCGTGGGCCGCGAGGCGGGTGAGGTCATACGCATGCGTGGTGGCTGACACGGGACTCCTAGTTGTCGCGGTAGAGACCGCGTTTGGCGATGTACTGGACGATGCCGTCCGGGACGAGGTACCAGATCGGCAGCCCATCGGTGATCCTGCGCCGGCAGTCGGTCGACGAGATCGACAACGCGGGGACCTCGAGCAGCGTCACCTTGTCGGCGGGCAGGTGGTCGACCATCGACATGTCGAGCGGCGAGCCGGGGCGCGAGACGCCGATGAAGTGCGCGAGGTCGAAGAGCTTGTCGGCACCGCGCCAGGTGAGGATCTGGCTCAGGGCGTCGGCACCGGTGATGAAGAACAGGTCCGTGTCCTCACCGACGAGGGCCCGCAGCTCGGTGAGCGTGTCGACCGTGTACGTGTTGCCCTCGCGCTCGATGTCGATCCGGCTCGTGGAGAAGCGCGGGTTCGAGGCGGTGGCGACCACGGTCATCAGGTAGCGGTCCTCGGCCTGCGAGACCTTGCGTTCGGCCTTCTGCCAGGGCTGCCCGGTGGGTACGAAGACGACCTCATCGAGCGCGAAGCGCGCAGCTACCTCGCTGGCGGCGACGAGGTGCCCGTGATGAATCGGGTCGAAGGTGCCACCCATCACACCGAGACGGCGTCGAGTGGCTCCCGGGCCTCGGTCCAGCCCGTTGAGCAGGGTCATGGGCGGCTCACCAGTGAGGACGGCCCTTGCCGAACGACCGGAGCACCATCAGCACGCCCAGGAAGATTGCCAGCGCGATCAGGCCGAACACCCAGGTGGGCACACCGAATTCGATGCCCGTGGTCTCCAACAGATGCAGCATGCGCGGGATTCTACCGCCTTGGCGTGGCGGTGCCGAGCAACGCGACTCCCCGTACGCCGAAACCTGGCAGCTCCTACAGATCCAGGACCGTCCGAAGTCCGTCCTCAAGATCGGCAATCAGGGTGTCAGGCAGGGAACCGATGCGCTCCACCATGGCGCGGCGATCAACCGTCGCCAATGCGGTGACGTTCACGACGGAGTCGCGCGGCAGCCCGGTCACCACAGCCGGCAGGAACAGGTTCCCTGGATAGGTGGCAAGCGCGGTGTTGGACGTGATGGCCGCGACGACGACGGTGGCCAGCCGCGATCGGTTGAAGTGATCACCTTGGACGACCACCGCCGGGCGCCGCTTCGCGGGAGCGCTCGAGACGACAGGGCCGAAGTCGATCCAGTACAGGTCACCCTTCGCGATGTTCATCTCGAGTGCCTCACCATTCGTCGTCGCGAGTGGCCGCATCGAGCGACGCCAGGCCGGCGCGGGTCCACTCGATCTGCTCCTGAATGCTCGCGGGGTCGGCGGCGATGGCGGCATCGATCCTTGCGGTCAGTCCCTCACCGTCCAGGTCCTCCAAATAGCGCTCGGCCGCGCGCGCGTAGAACTCCGAGCGGCTCATCCCGAGCGCCTTGACACGCCGCTCGACGCGGTCGAAGACCTTGTCAGGTACGGAGATGGCAGTCTTCATGGGCAAAGTATAACCCGGTAGGAAAAAGGGATCCCCTCCTCAGGGGCGGGTCTGGCCCTGCCCCGTGACCACGTACTTGGTGCTCGTCATCTCGGGCAGCGCCATCGGGCCGCGGGCGTGCAGCTTCTGGGTCGAGATGCCGATCTCGGCACCGAACCCGAACTCGCCGCCGTCTGTGAACCGGCTCGACGCGTTGACCAGGACGACTGCCGCGTCGACCTCGGCGACGAACCGGTCCGCCGACTCGAGGTCACGGGTGATGATCGTCTCGGAGTGGCCGGTGGTGTGGAGTCGGATGTGCTCGAGCGCGGCGTCAAGGTCGGGCACGACTCGGGCTGCCAGGTCGAGGGTGAGGTACTCGCCGTCGTACTCCCCCGGTCCAGCAGGGACGACGTCGGCGGATGCGGCGCAGAACGCCTCGTCACCGTGGACGGTGACGCCCTTGGCTGTCACCGCGGCGAGCAGCTTCGGCAGGGCCTCGGCGGCGATCGCCTCGTGGACGAGCAGCGTCTCCACCGAGTTGCACACGCTCGGGCGCTGCGTCTTCGCGTTGACGAGGATCGCCGCGGCCATGTCGAGGTCGGCTGTGGCGTCCACGTACAGGTGGCAGTTGCCCGTGCCGGTCTCGATCACCGGCACCTTCGACCCTTCGACGACGGCCGCGATGAGGCCGGCGCCACCGCGCGGTACGAGCACGTCGACCTTGCCGCGTGCGGCCATCAGAGCGGCCGATGCCTCACGACCCGCAGGGAGGAGCTGTACGGAGTCGGCCGGGAGCCCTGCCGACTCGAGGCCCTCGCGCAGCGCGGCCACGACCGCGAGGTTCGAACGCTCGGCGGAGCGCGAGCCGCACAGCAGCACAGCGTTGCCCGACTTCAGGCAGATGCCAGCCGCGTCGGCCGTGACGTTGGGACGGGCCTCGTAGATGATGCCGACGACGCCGAACGGCACCCGTACCTGTCGGATGGCCACCCCGTTGGGGTTCGTCCAGCCGCGCACCACGTCTCCCACGGGGTCGGCCAGACGCGCCAGCGCGCGGAGTCCCTCGGCCATGTCGGCGACGCGCTGCGAGCTCAGCGACAGCCGGTCGATCATCCAGTCACCTGTGCCGGACTCGCGCGCAGCAACCACATCGGCGGCGTTGGCAGCCAGCAGCGCGGGCTCGTGCGCCAGCAGTGCGTCAGCCATGGCGTGGAGAGCCACGTCCTTGACCTCGCGCCGGGTGACCGCGAGCGTGCGCGACGCAGCGCGAGCCGCGTCAGCCTGACCGGTGATGTCCATGGCGATCATCGTAAAGCGGTCGCTGGGACGAATCCGCCAAGAGATGCCTTGTGAGGCACTCCAGCGCCGTTCCAGAGCGACGACTGGCAGATTCCTCCCACTCAGGAGAATCCGCCCGGTCCCCGTACACAGTTCTGGCCGGGAGCCCCGAAGGGAACCCGGCCAGAACGGCGGTGCAGGTTGCTCAGACGAGCGTGGCGGGCTTGCGGTAGGTCTCGTTGCCGAAACCGAGCATCAGCATGCCGATGAAGGACAGGATCACCAGGAAGATGACCGACCAGCCGGCCGTCTTCCCGAAGGTCTCGCCGAGCTTGATCATGACGTAGATCGCGAACACGACGTTGACGATCGGGACGAGAAGCAGCAGGAAGAGAAGCGGGTTGAGCCCGGCGATCTTCACCAGTGTGTAGGTGTTGTACAGCGGGACGATTGCCGCCCAGCCAGGCTCGCCAGCCTTGATGAAGATCTTGTACATGGCGACGATCGCGATGACCGCGAACACCAGACCGAAGATCGCGCCGAATGCAGAGCCGCCGGCGGCTGCAGCAGTGTCAGAATCCATTGCATTCCCCCTTGTGAGTGCGGACGTGGCAGCAGGCTAGCGGCGAAATGGGTCGTTGGCTCGGATTGTGAGAAGGGCGCGCGGCGTCTTGGCAAGAGTTGGCGATGTGGTAGCACCTCACAGCTCGGGGGAATGCTGGCCCATAGTGTTGGGAGGCATGACCC
>JAYUEA010000497.1:0-3212 GCA_043739465.1 Propionibacteriaceae bacterium | reverse complement strand
GGGAGCTGCTGCCCGGGCTCGGCGAGGTGGTCCCGCCCCTGTACCGGTCGATGGAGAGTCATCTGACCAACGGCTGGACAGTCGTCGACTCAAGCGCGCTGACCGTCGAGGAGACGGTCGACGAGATTCTTGCCCGCACGGGTGTGCGTCCTCCGGCGCACGACCCGGCCGATGGGTCCACCGACTGACGTTGCCCGGGCCTGTCCTGATGCGCTTGCTAGGTTGGGCGCTAAGCGGCGGCTAGTGTCGCGTGACACTAGTGTCGCGTGTCCGAAATCTGTTCACGGTGGGGGTGGTCCGGGTGCGTGCATCGCAAGGCGCCGGGGCGCAGGTGTACCGGGTCGTACGAGGAGCTTCGGCAACGCTGCGAGGTGCGTGCCCGGGCCGCGCCGAGCGTCAATGGATTTCGGACACGCGACACTAGGGGTACGGATGAGCATCGACATCCTCCTGCTCGGCGGGGCCGCGATCGTCGTGCTCGGCGTCGTGGTCGCGAAGATCGGCGACCGGCTCGGACTTCCCGCGCTGCTGCTGTTCCTAGGGCTCGGCGTGCTGATGGGCGCACCGTCGGGATGGACGAGCTTCAACGACTCCACCCTCGCGCACGACCTCGGGTTCGCGGCGCTGGTCCTGATCCTCGCCGACGGCGGGCTCGCGACGAAGTGGCGCGACATGAAGTCCGCAGTGGGTCCGGCCATCGTCCTCTCGACAGTCGGCGTCGCCGTCACGATCGGACTGCTCGGTGGCTTCCTGTACGTCATCGGGATCCCGCTCGCAGCCGCAGTGCTGGTTGCCGCCACCATGGCGCCGACCGACTCGGCCGCGGTGTTCTCGATCCTGAGGAAGGCGCCTCTTCCGCCCCGCGTCAAGGCGATGCTCGAGGGCGAGTCGGGGCTCAACGATGCCCCGACCGTCCTGCTCGTGGTCGCCGCGACGTCGCTCGCGACGGGGACGTCGTCGTACAGCGACCTCCCGTTCACCGCGCTGCTGATACTGGGCGAGCTGGTCGGCGGTCTGCTCCTCGGCGCCGCCTTCGGGTGGTTCGGTGGCAAGCTGCTGCGCAACCTGGCTCTCCCGAGCTCCGGCCTCTACCCGTTGGCATCGCTCGGCTGGGCAGTGATCGCGTACGGACTGGGCACGCTCGCGCACGTGTCCGGCTTCGCGGCCGTGTACGTCTGCTCGGTCGTCCTCAGCAACTCGAAGCTGCCTCACCGTCATGCCACCCGCTCGTTCGCCGAAGGGATCGGGTGGATCGCTCAGATCGGGTTGTTCGTCATGCTCGGTCTGCTGTCCGTCCCGTCGCGGATCACCCTCCAGGTCGTGGTGTACGCAACGCTCGGTGGTCTGTTCCTCACGTTCGTCGCGCGGCCGATCAGCGTCTGGGTATCGCTCGTGCTGTTCAGGATCCCCATCAGGGAACAGGTGTTCGTCTCGTGGGCGGGGCTGCGTGGCGCGGTGCCGATCATCCTGGCGACGGTCCCGCTGGCCGCCGGCCTCGACGTCGCCCCGCAGGTCTTCGACTACGTCTTCGTCAGCGTCATCGTGCTGACGCTGCTCAACGCGCCGTCGCTGCTCTGGGTGGCGAAGCGGCTCGGGCTGTCGTCCGATGCGCGCGAGGTCGACATCGAGGTCGCGCCGATGGACGCCGTCGAGGCCGATCTGCTGCAGGTGCGCGTCACCGAGGAGTCGCGGCTCCACGGCGTGTCCGTGAGTGAGCTGCGCCTGCCCGCGAACTGCCAGATCAGCCTCGTGATCCGCGGGGACCGTACGTTCACGCCGCATGGCCGCGACATCCTGAAGGCCGGTGACGAGATCCTCGTCGTCACGCCGTCGGCGGTGCGTGGGGTGGTCGAGGAACGGCTGCGTGCGGTGGACAAGAGCGGCCGGCTCGCAGGCTGGCGGGCGGACTAGGAGGTAGGAGATCGGCCGCCTCACAACTGTTCGACGCCCGCACAACCTTTTGTACGCCCGCACAACCCCTGTGACGTCAATTCGCGACGCAAAGGTTGTGCGCGCGGCGGTTGGCTACGAAAACCCGTACCTTACGTGGTGACCGCCGTCGGGGTCGCGCTCGGGGAGGGTGTCGGGGTCGTCTTCGGCAGGCACGCGGTGCCGCCCGGCAGCGGCATCGCGCTCGAGTAGCCGGCCGCCGGCATCAGGCTCGCGTTGTTCTGGCCGATGAGCACGTCGACCGTGCCGTCGTTGCGGTTGTCAGCGCGGATCGTCGCCGACGGGAAGTTGCTCGCGACGAGCTTCACGGCGGGGGAGTCGACGGTCGCGCCGATGATCACGGGCGCGGCGATGACCTCGTCGGTGTTCCCGATCGTGGAGACCTTGTAGCCGCGCGCCTTGAGGTTCTTCGCCACCTCGCTCGCGAGGCCCTTGGTGTCGCCGCCGTTGAGGATACGTACGGTCACCTGGGTGGGGAGCAGCTGGCTGAGCGTCTGGGAGACGCACGCGTTGGCGGTGCTGACCGGTACCGTGAGGACCGACTTGTAGCCCCACCACGCCCCGTACCCGAGCACCACCAGCAGGACGGCAAGCGTCACCGGTGTCCGCAGCACGCGGAACACGTCACGAGCGGACACCTGGCCTCCCCGTTCCTATCGCAGTTCGAGCACCCTAGCGTGAACAGTCTGCCGTTGTTGCAGCGCTGCGCGCAGGGCTCTGTGCAAACCGTCTTCCAGGTAGAGGTCACCGCGCCACCTCACGACGTGGGCGAAGAGGTCGCCGTAGAACGTGGAGTCCTCCTCCAGGAGGGCCTCGAGGTCGAGCATCCGCTTCGTCGTCACGAGCTGGTCGAGCCGCACCTGCTGCGGGGCGAGCGCCGCCCACTGCTTCTGCACGTAGCCATGCTCGGGGTAGGGCCTGGCCTCGCCCACGCGCTTGAAGATCACGCCGACAGCCTACCCGTGCCAACGTCAACGGCCGCTTCCCTGCGGTCAGTGAAGCTCGACGGCGGTCCAGGAGACCGGGGGGAGTACGAGGCGGAGCCGGCCGTCCTCGATGGTGGCGGTCGGGGTCGGGCGCAGGCCCACACGCTCCCGGTCAGCGAGGGTGTTCGCGGCGTGGATGTCGTCGTCGAAGATCGAGGACGCGGACTGTACGGAGACGTCGCCGAGCGCCTGCACGTCCACGACCACCTCCGCCTCGTCGGTGAGTGACCGGTTGACGAGGAAGACGCTCGTCGTACCCGTGTCGGCGTCGTACGT
>JAYUEA010000496.1:0-3215 GCA_043739465.1 Propionibacteriaceae bacterium | reverse complement strand
TGGCTGGACGCTGCCGTGGGATGACGGCAGGTTCCTCGAGATCCCGGCCAGGTTCCTCCCAGACATCCGCCCCTGAGCTCGTACGCCTTCGGGGGAGGCCTTGTACCCCTCGCGGGGAGGCCCTGTACTGCTCGTGGGGAGGTCTTGTACTGCTCGGGGGGAGGTCCTGTACTTCTCGTGGGGAGGTCCTGTACTTCTCGTGGGGAGGTCCTGTACTGCTCGGGGGGAGGTCCTGTACTTCTCGTGGGGAGGTCTGGTGTCGCTCTTCGGCGCAGGATTCTCCCGCGGAGCAGCACAGGGTCTCCCCACGAGCAGTACAAGATCTCCCGCGGAGCAGCACAGGACCTCCCCTCGAGCACTGGGTCTGATGTGTTGCGGGACGCGTGACGTAGCGGAAGAATCGACCCGTGACTTCGATCGTTCAAAGTGCTCGTGATGCCCGTCCCGATGAGTGGTGGCGCAGCGCCGTCGTCTACCAGATCTACCCGCGGTCCTTCGCCGACGCGAACGGTGACGGGGTCGGTGACATCAAGGGGATCCTGCAGCACCTCGACTACCTGTCGCTGCTCGGCGTGGACGTGGTGTGGCTGTCGCCGGTGTACGTGTCGCCGCAGGACGACAACGGCTACGACATCGCCGATTACCAGGACATCGACCCGTTGTTCGGCACCCTCGACGACATCGACATGCTCATCGAGGGGCTGCACGACCGCGGCATCAAGCTCGTCATGGACCTCGTCGTCAACCACACCTCCGACGAGCACCCGTGGTTCGAGGAGTCCCGCGACCCGGCGAGCCCGAAGCGCGACTGGTACTGGTGGCGGCCGGCCCGCGAGGGCTTCGAGCCCGGCACGCCAGGCGCCGAGCCGACCAACGGGGGGTCGTTCTTCTCGGGGTCGGCCTGGCAGTACGACGAGAAGAGCGGCGAGTACTTCCTCCACCTCTTCAGCCGCAAGCAGCCGGACCTCAACTGGGAGAACCCGGTCGTCCGGCGGGCAGTCTTCGACATGATGAACTGGTGGCTTGAGCGGGGCATCGACGGCTTCCGTATGGACGTCATCAACATGATCTCGAAGCCGGCCCTGGCCGATGGGCCGGAGACGCCGGGCACGGGGTTGTGCTACGACCCGAGGTTCGTCGCCGACGGCCCGCGGATGCACGACTTCCTGGGCGAGATGTACGAGTCGGTGCTGAAGGGCAAGAACCTCCTGAGCGTCGGCGAGATGCCGTCGGTGACGATCGAGAAGGCTGCCTCGTACACAGATCCTGAGCACGGCGAGCTCAACATGGTGTTCCAGTTCGAGCACGTGGACCTCGACCACCGCGGGGGCAACCGCTTCGACGTGGCCGACTGGCCGTGGCTCGACTACAAGAAGAGCGTGGTCCGATGGCAGGACGGGATCGGCGCCGGCTGGAACTCCCTGTACCTCGAGAACCACGACCAGCCCCGCAGCGTGTCCCGCATGGGCGACGACTCGCCACGGTTCCGGGAGGCGTCGGCGAAGACGCTCGGCACGATCCTGCACATGCAGCGCGGGACGCCGTACGTCTACCAGGGCGAGGAGCTCGGGATGACGAACCACCCGTTCGAGGCCGCGGGCGACTTCCGCGATCTGGAGACGTTGAACTACCTCGCTGAGGCTGTACGACGGGGCGCCGCGCCCGAGCACGTACTCCCCGGCCTGGCCGTCGGCAGCCGCGACAACGCGCGTACGCCGATGCAGTGGGACGACTCGGTCAACGCGGGCTTCTCGGAGAGCGGGCCGTGGATCGCCGTGAACCCGAACTATGTCGAGATCAACGCGGCCGAGCAGATCCGCGATGCCGAGTCGGTGTTCCACCATTTCCGGCGGCTGATCCAGCTGCGGCACGACGAGCCGGTCGTACAGCTCGGCGACTTCGCCTTGCTCCTGCCCGACGACGAGCGGGTCGTCGCGTATGCGCGCACGCTCGGGGACGAGCAGGTGCTGGTGCTGGCGAACGTGACGAGCGAGCCTGTACGGCTGGGCACGGATCTGCCTGACCACGGCGCGTGCGAGGTGCTCCTAGGGACACACCAGATCGAGGACGTGGATGTGCTCAAGCCGTGGGAGTCACGGGTTGTGCGGCTGTCCTGACGCGCGGGGTGGGAGGAATCTGCCAGGCGACGGCTCAGCGGGCGATTTTCGGGGCTCAGAACGAGTCCTTTGGCGGATTCGTCCCGCGGCTCAGCGAGGCTCGATCTCGCGCACCCCGCCGAGCTCGGCGGCGACCTCAGCCTTGCCCTTCTCGATGCCGGCCCTGATACTCTCGGTACCGGCCTTCACGTCGTCGCTCAGGTCGACCTTCTTCTGCAGCTCGGGCAGCTGCGCCCTGCCGATGAGCGCGAGGATCGCGGCGAGCACGAGGAGCACTACGGCCATGGTCACGAGGCCGAGTCCCGTGGCGCCCCAGGGGCCGAGGAACGAGCTGTACAGCGCACCGAACCCCGCGGCGCCGGCGAGGAACAGCAGGGAGACCGCGTTCATGGCGAAGTAGCCGGCCGCGCCGAACGCGCCGCCCATGATCCCCGCGCTCTTGGCCTTCGGCTTCGCCTGGGCGATGGCCTTGTCCTTCCAGGCGATCGCCAGCGTCTTGCCGGCGGTCACCAGGGAGGCGAGAAGGCTCTTGATGTCCTGCGTGTCGCTCACGGGGTCTCCTTCGGTGTTGTTCACGAGACTAGTGCGGACGTAGGTACCCGCGCGGCGGGCGTCGGAACCGCGTGCGCCGGCCTTCGGTCAGACGGTGGGCGCGCTGAGCGAGATGTGCAGCGCGTCGTCGGTCTCGGGCAAGGGCTTCGACAGCTCCGAGTGGTCGACGGTCGCGCGCCAGCAGAGCAGGCGGTAGGGCAGCTGTAGGGGTTCGGGAGCCCTGGCCGACGCGTCGTACACGCCTCCGACCCCGTCGGCGAGCGCGGTGCGCTCGGCGTCGTCGAGGGCATCCGCGCCGACGGCGGCCAGCGCCATATCGACCAGGTTGTCGCGGGAGCAGGGGATCCAGACGCGGTTGCTGTGAATTTCGACGATGGGGAAGTAGGGCGACTGCTCGACTCCTGCGACTGACTCCTCGCCGTACGCGCCGGCCATGGCCTGCGGCAGGTGCGAGCGGACCTTGGCGACGAGGCGCTTGACCCAAGGTACGGAGTCGTCACGGGTCAAGTAGGTGACACACAGGCGGCCGCCCGGCGCCAGGACGCG
>JAYUEA010000495.1:0-3220 GCA_043739465.1 Propionibacteriaceae bacterium | reverse complement strand
CCGTCATCGACGACCTCGACTTCTTTCCCGACCTGAGCGTCGTCGAGCACCTCGACCTGCTGGCTCGGGCCCACGGCTTGCCGAACGCCGAGGAGGCTGTCGACGAGATGCTCCACGAGGTGCAGCTCGTGCCGCAGTCCGGCCAGCTGCCCGGGACGCTCTCGAGCGGTCAGCGTCGCCGGCTCGCCCTGGCCACCGCGTTCGTACGTCCCCGCAGGCTGCTCATCCTCGACGAGCCTGAGCAGCGCCTCGACGTCGAGGGCGTGGAGTGGCTTGCGCAGCGTCTGAAGGCCGAGCGTGAGGCCGGGCTGGCGATCGTCATGGCCAGCCATGAGCCGAGGCTTGTCGAGGTCGTCAGCACGCGGACCATCAGGGTGGGCGCATGAGCAAGAAGACCCGTCGGCGTACTGGGCCGCAGCCTGGAGCGAGTCCCGTGACCAGTGCACCAGCGCCCGCTGCCGAGCTCGTACAACCCGTCGCTGTCCCTGAGCCAGAACCCTTCGCGCCGCTTCGCGACCTGATCGACGTCGAGCCGGACGCGGTCTCGGAGGCGGCCCTGCGCACCATGATGCGGGACTGGCGCCACGGCCGTGCGACCCGGCACTGGTGGGACATGATCCAGGATGGCTACGTCGCGCTGCTGGCCTCGGTGATGATCGGCGCGATGCTCGTGTCCCTCGTGGTCCGTGCCCAGGGCGCCGTGTCCGGCTGCGACACGGCCGGCTGCCTCTCGGCACGCACCCTGCTGCCGTGGGCCGCACTCTGCGGCGTGCTGGCGATGACGCTGATGATCGCTCGCATCTTCGGACCCGTTGTCGCGTCCGCGGCTGAGGGCTTCTGGTTGATGGAGGCGCCCATCAAGCGCTCCCGCATCCTGTGGGGCCGCCTGGTCTCGGTGATCCTCGGCGCCATGGTTGTGTCGGCCATCTTCGGCGGCCTCGTCGCGGCTCTCACCGGGTCCAGCTGGGCCGGAGCCCTCACCTGGGCCGTCGCTGCCGGGCTCGGTTCAGGCGGCCTGCTCGCAGTCGCGGCCGCCGAGCAGACCCGCGACCGTACGTGGCTGACCCGTACGCTCCAGTGGCTGACCGGGATCGTCGGACTGGCCGCTCTGCTGGTGGTCATCGCGACGGCGGCGGACTGGCTGCCGTCGATCGTCTGGGTCGCCTACGCGGGGCCCCGTCTCAGCCTCGTGGTGGCAGCGGTCGGAGCCGTACTGCTCGTCGGTGCAGGCATCGTCGCGTTCAGGCGGCTCGACGAGATCCGCCGTGCCCGCCTCGTGTCCGGCGGCTCGCTGGTCGCGGGCATGCAGGGGGCCATGTACGCGATGGACATGAGCCTGATGCGCGACATCCTCGTGGAACGCGATGCGATCAGCCGCGGGCACGTACGACCCACGAAGGGCTACGGCACCGGCGTCACCGCTCTGGTCTGGCGCGACGCGCAGCGGCTGGTGCGGTTCCCGAAGCAAGGCATCCTGCTGGTGCTGAGCATCGTCGTGCCGTACGCAGTCAGCGCGCTCGGGTTGAGCGTCCTCAGCCCCGTCGTGTCCGGGCTGGTGCTGCTGACGGCCCTCGTACCGCTGCTGGGGATGCTGCGCGTCCTCACCCGTACAGGCGGGCTGGCACGCTCGTTCCCCTTCACGACGCCACAGCTCCGTACCGCGGCCATGACAGTCCCCGCCATCGCCACCCTCATGTGGATCGGGGCGGTGACCCCGGCATTCGCCGGCATCGGCAGCGGCACCGTCCGCCTGACCTGGACCGATGCCGCGATCCACGCCACGGTGACGGGCCTCGCAGGTCTCCTCGGAGCCGTGCGCTGGGTGACGGCCAAGGCGCCCAACTACAACCAGCCGATGGTGCAGATGGGCGGTTTCGGCGCCATGCCCCCCGGCATGATGGGCAACCTCATCAAGGGCATCGACATCGTTGCCCTGGTCACGCTGCCGATCCTGTTCGGGTGGTCCTACTGGATCAGCATCGTCATCGCCGGCATCGCGTTCTTCGTGCTCCGCGGCTCGTTCAGCACCGACTCCATGCGCGAGATGCAGGATGAGCAGCAGCGTACGGCCGAGGCGGCCAAGGCCGACGGCAAGAAGAAGATCCCGCCGCCGACGCGCTGATCGCACGCGTCCTCGTGCCGCTCGGCGCAGGCACACGTGCGTACAGTGGCCGATCTGGCTGGCCTGGAATCTCCCGCACAGCCTTTAGTGCGCCTGCACAGCCTCTGTGACGCGGATTCCGGACCAAAGGGTTGTGCGCGCGGCCGGAGGGTGACCGGAGGGTGACCGGAGGGTTGTGCGAGCGAGCGAGCGGGCGAGGGAGGTGAGGCCCGGCGACCTGGGGACGGGACGGTGCTGGCCACTTGGCCCCGAATCGCTTCGTGAGGCTTCGGTCCGTATGCTGACCCGTGCCCGCAAGCCGACTGGGGAGGGGACGCCGTGGAGCCCACCACACCATCTGGTGAACCTGGCGCAGACGTACCCACGTCGGCCGACGTGATCATCGTCGGTGCCGGTCCTGGGGGGTCCACGACAGCCACGTACCTGGCCCGGGCCGGGCTCGACGTCCTCGTGCTGGAGAAGTCCCACTTCCCCCGCGAGAAGGTCTGCGGCGACGGCCTCACACCTCGCGCCTCCCGTGAGCTGATCAAGCTCGGTGTCGACACCTCCACCGAGGCCGGCTGGCTGCGCAACAAGGGTCTGCGCATCTACGGCGGCCGGATCGAGGCCTTCGAGATGCCGTGGCCCGAGCTGGACGACTTCCCCAACTACGGCCTCGTACGTCCCCGGGCCGACTTCGACCAGATGCTCGCCGAGCACGCCCGCGCCGCGGGAGCCGTGATCCTCGAAGGCGTCACCGTCACCGAGCCCGTCCTCGACGCGACCGGCCGGATCATCGGCGTGAAGTCCAAGGACGGGGTCACGTTCTCGGCGCCGCTCGTCGTGGCCGCCGACGGCAGCTCGTCGCGGCTCTCGGTCGCCATGGGCCTCACCAAGCGCGACGACCGCCCCATGGGCGTGGCCGTCCGCACCTACTACAACTCCCCGCGCCACACCGACGACTGGCTGGAGTCGTGGCTGGAGCTCTGGGACGGCCCTCCTGGCACGTCCAACCTGCTGCCCGGCTACGGCTGGATCTTCGGCATGGGCGACGGCACCTGCAACGTCGGCCTCGGCATGCTCAACACGTCGGCCGCCTTCGGCAAGACCGACTACAAG
>JAYUEA010000494.1:0-3220 GCA_043739465.1 Propionibacteriaceae bacterium | reverse complement strand
CACAGGCACGCTGGGGCTCGCCCTGGAGCGCAACTTCGGCGGTTGTACTCCACCGATGGGCTTTCTGAGCCTGAACCGAATGCTCACTCATCGGCATGTGCGTGAGTTCACACTGATCAGGTCAACCGATGTTGGCTTAGCCAGCGTGGTTACGTCCCGAGAGGCCATGCTGACTGCGACCTCGAGCGGGCGCTGCCAGGGAACTCGGACGTCTCTATGGTCACCGTCAAGAGGCGTGTGCCCTGCGGGACCGGGCGCGGCGGGTCGGGACGTCGACCTGCATCACGACAACCGTACGCGGCGGGATCGTCATCACCGTACCGGCGGCGAGCGCAACATCTGGACGTGGCAGCTCGTCGGCCTCTCCTGTGTGCACGAGGATCCGGTAGCTGCTGCCCCAGGGCAGCTCGGGCAGCACGATCTCGAGGGGGTACGCGCCGGCGTGGAGCCAGGACACGAACGCCTCCTGCTCGGTCGACACGTACATGCCGATCGTCTGCCGGCCGGTGTCGTGCCAGTCGTCGGTGGTCATCTCGCCCGAGTAGCCGTTGAGCCACGCCAGGTCCGGGCGGCCGAGCGGGAGTCCGCGGCTGTCCAGGACGTCGCCGTGGTGGTGGTAGGTCGCAGAGCGAAGCACGGGATGGGCCGCGCGAAGTGCGAGCAGGGTCGAGGTGAACCTCAGCACGTCGCCCCAGGCGTCCACCTGGCCCCAGTCGACCCACGAGATCGGGCCGTCCTGGCAGTACGCGTTGTTGTTGCCCTGCTGCGTACGGCCGAACTCGTCGCCGGCGGTGATCATCGGCGTGCCGAACGCCAGGAACATGGTGGCCAGGAGGTTCTTCACCTGCCGGTGGCGCAGCGCGAGGATCTCGGGGTCCTCGGTCTCACCCTCGACCCCGCAGTTCCAGGACCGGTTGTCGTCGGTCCCGTCGCGGTTGTGCTCCTTGTTGGCGTCGTTGTGCTTGCGGTCGTACGAGACCAGGTCGCGCACCGTGAAGCCGTCATGGGCGGTGACGAAGTTGACCGACGCCTCCGGGGTGCGGCCGGCATGGTCGTACAGGTCGGGTGACCCGGACAGCCGGGTCGCCAGCTCCTGGACCCCGTTCTGAGCACCTCGCCAGTGGTCGCGGACGTAGCCGCGGAAGCGGTCGTTCCACTCGCTCCAGTCGGGGCCCCAGGCGCCGACCTGGTAGCCGTACGGGCCGACGTCCCACGGCTCTGCGATGAGCTTGACGCCCTCGAGGGCCGGGTCGCTCTGCATCGCGATCTTGAGCGGGTGGTCCTGGTCGACGTGGTGGTTCGCGTCGCGGATCAGCGTGGTCGCCAGGTCGAACCGGAACCCGTCGACCCCCATCTCGGTCACCCAGTAGCGCATCGAGTCGAGGATCATCCGCTGGACGCCCAGCTCGCTGGTGTCGACGGAGTTGCCAGTGCCCGTGACGTCGTAGTCGTTGCGGTTGTCGGGGGTGAGCCGGTAGTAGCCGCCGTGGTCGATGCCCCGGAAGCTGAGCGTCGGGCCCTCGTGGCCACCTTCGCCGGTGTGGTTGTAGACGACGTCCAGGATGACCTCGATGCCAGCCTGGTGCAGCGCGGTGACCATCTCCTTGAAACCCGACACCTGCTGACCGGGAGCACGTACGGCGCCGTAAGACTCCTGCGGCGCGAAGAAGCCCATCGTGTTGTAGCCCCAGTAGTTCGCCAGCCCGGAGCCGACGACGAACGGCTCGGAGACGAAGTGGTGGATCGGCAGCAGCTCGACCGCGGTGACACCGGTCGACACCAGGTGTTCGATCACGGCGGGGTGGGCCAGCCCGGCGAACGTGCCGCGGAGATGCTCGGGAACCTGCGGGTGAAGTCGCGTGTAGCCCTTCACGTGGAGCTCGTAGATGACGCTCTCCGCCATCGGCCGGCGGGTCACCGGGGGAGGCGGAGGGGTCGGCGCGACGACCACCGACAGCGGCGCGGCGAGGAAGGAGTCGGTCGGGTCCGGAAGGTAGTCCGACTCGGGCATGTGGTCGGAGATCGGGCCGGCGTAGTCGACACCACCGGTGTACGCCCGCGCGTACGGGTCCATGAGCAGCTTCGCCGGGTTGAACCGCTGGCCGGTCTTGGGATCCCAGTGGCCGTGGACGCGGTAGCCGTACATGGCGCCGTCCCCGACACCCTCGACCCAGGTCGACCAGACGCCGTCGTCCGAGCGCTCGAGGTCGACGTTGTGCTGGGAACGATCCGGCGCGACGAGCGCCAGCTCCACCCGCGTTGCACGGGGAGCCCACAACGAGAACGCGGTGCCCTCGTCGTCGGAATGGGCGCCGAGCTGTGCGTCCGGCGCGGGCGCCAGCAGTGCCTCCAAGCTCATGCAGTTCCTCGGGACTTCTGGTCGAACCGTTTCGACCTTACGCGTTCCGTGGACTCTACAGGTGCCGGATGACGCCACCCAATCCCGTCATGCGTCCACATCTGGGCCTGGCGACGCATGCGTGTCAGGTCTGCCACGTGAGGATCACCGGGTCATGGCGGAGGTCGATCGTGCCGACGGCGATGGGTGACAGCTCCTGGGGGTGGGGCGTCGCGCCGTCGGTGTAGGCGAGTCGGAGCCTCAGCGGGACCTCGACGGTGTTGCGTGTCAGGTCGGTGGTCGAGAGCGTCACCTTCATGTCGTCGGCGAGGGTCGAGAGCAGGGTCCACGTGACCGTGCTGGGATCGGCCGTGGCGCCCGTGAGCTTGAGGGGGCAGCCGGTCGGCGTGAACGACTTCTGGGTGACGCACGAGTCAAGTGAGGCGGTCACCGCGGCGAGCGCGGCCAGCTGACCCTTGGACGAGAGCTGCAGCTTGAGGTCGTTGGACGTCGTCGCGTCCGACAGCCGCTTCACGACGAGCGAGCCGGTCCCGTACATGAGCCGGTCCGTCACCGTGGTCATCGGGTAGCTGCCGGGCAGCAGGATCACGGTGTCGGTGGTCACGGCCGTGTCCGCGAGGCTGAGGGGCAGGCCTGTACGGATCTTGCCCTTCAGCGAGATGCCGCCGCTGTTGAGCGAGGTGGAGATCTTGTAGCTGTTGCCGACGGGCTGTACGGAGATGCGGTCCGTGACGGTCTCGCCCGCCAGCGTGTACGACACGGGCACCACGGTCGAGTTCGTCGACGGGACGACGATGTTCGAGATCGCGCCGTCGGCGTGCGCGGCGCGCAGGATGTCGTCGGTGATGAACGTCGAGTCGG
>JAYUEA010000493.1:0-3221 GCA_043739465.1 Propionibacteriaceae bacterium | reverse complement strand
CGTGGCGGCGCACCGCGGAGACCGTCACCAGCAGCGCCGCCACGGTCTTCGTCGGCCTGCTCTCGATCGTCCTGTCCGCCTTCCCGGCCACCCGTGGGCTCGGCCTCGCCTGCGCGATCGGCGTCGTCGTCGCAGCGACGTTCGTGATGGGCGCACTGCCCGCGGCCATGGTCTGCTTCGGGCGCTGGATCTTCTGGCCCCGCATCCCGCGCGTCGCGGCGGAAGGGGCGCCCGAGAAGGTCTCGATGTGGCGCCGCGTCGGTGACGCCGTCGCCAAGCGGCCCGCTGTGTACGCCGCCGCCACCCTGGTGCTCCTCGCACTGGCCGCCGCGCCGATCATGGGCGTCAAGACGGGACTGTCGCAGTCCGACCAGTTCATCAAGAAGCCCGAGGCGATCGCTGCGTCCGAGCGGATCGCGAAGAGCTTCAGTGCCGGCAGCGTGGACCCGACCCGGGTGTACACCAAGGCGACGGCCGCCGACGTCACGACCGCGGTCAAGGGCGTGACCGCGGTCGACACGGTGCGTCCGGGTGCGACCGGCGGGGGAGTCACCGAGCTCGTCGTGTCCCTCAAGGCCGACCCCTCGTCGGCCGAGGCGAAGCAGGCCATCCGTGATCTGCGTGTCGCCGTGTCGCCGTTCGCGGACACCCACGTGGGCGGTACGGAGGCGAAGGCACTCGACATCACCGACGCCGCGGCACGCGACCGAGAGCTGATCCTGCCGCTGATCCTCGCGTTCGTGCTGCTGGCGCTCGTGGTGCTTCTGCGGTCGTTCGTGGCCCCGCTGCTGCTCGTACTCACCGTGCTCGTCACGTACGTGTCCAGCTTCGGCCTGTCGTGGGTCCTGTTCACCAAGATCATCGGCTTCGACCGTCTCGACGACTCGACCCCGCTGCTGGCGTTCGTGTTCCTCGTCGCGCTGGGCATCGACTACAACATCTTCCTGGTCTCTCGAGCGGTCGAGGAGGCGCGGACGCACGGGGCTCGCGAGGCGATGATCCGGTCGCTGGCATCGACGGGCGGCGTAATCACGAGCGCCGGAATCCTGCTCGCTGCGGTGTTCGCGGTTCTGGGGGTGCTTCCGCTGGTGCCCCTGGCGCAGATCGGCGTCATCATCTGCGTCGGAGTGCTGCTGGACACGTTCATCGTCCGTACCGTCCTCGTGCCGGCGCTCGCCCTCCTGCTCGGAGACGCGTTCTGGTGGCCACGGAAGGTCGGGCACGCCAGGCATGCCAGGCACGGCGATCAGGCGATCACTGCCGATCAGGAGCCGGCGCCGATAGCCTGAGGGCCACTATGAGGAGGCGTCGAATGGGCAAGCGCGTGGGGATCCTGACGGCCGGTGGCGACAGCCCTGGGCTGAACGCCGCGATCCGCGGGTTCGGCAAGGCGGCCATCGGCTACCACGGCATGGAGCTGTTCGGGTTCCGCGACGGCATCCGCGGGCTGGTCGAGAACCGGTACGTGCCGCTGGACGGGAGCGCGCTGTCGGGCATCCTCACGATCGGCGGGACGATCCTGGGGACCAGCCGCGACAAGGTCCACAAGATGGTGGTCGACGGCGAAGTCCGGGACATGCGCCAGACAGTTGTCGAGAACTGCCAGAAGCTGGGCCTCGACGCGCTCGTGCTGCTCGGTGGGGGCGGTACGGCGAAGAACGCGATGCGGCTGGCGGACGCCGGCATCAACGTCGTCACGCTTCCGAAGACGATCGACAACGACATAGCCCGTACGGACACGTCGTTCGGCTTCGCAACAGCCATGGAGATCGCCACCGAAGCGGTCGATCGGCTGCACTCGACGGCGCACAGTCACCACCGGATCATCCTCACCGAGATCATGGGTCACCGAGCTGGTTGGCTCACCCTGGGCGCGGGCATCGCGGGGGGCGCGGACGTCATCCTGCTCCCCGAGATCCCGTACTCCGTGGAGAGCATCTCGGAGACGATCAAGACGCGGCTCTCGCGGGGAACTACGTTCAGCGTCATCGCCGTCGCCGAGGGCGCACGCGACCAGCTGGACGCTGCCGACATCGAGGCCGCCGCGCTGCTCGTGAAGGCGTCGAAGACGCCTGAGGCGATCCGGGCATCGCGGACTCACCTGGCTAACGTCGTGGACGCCCAGCGAGAGCACACGTTCAAGCTGGCGCGCGAGCTCGAGGCGGCGACCGGGCTGGAGAGCCGCGTGTCGATCCTGGGGTACGTGCAGAGGGGCGGTACGCCGTGCGCGGCTGATCGCTTGCTGGGGTCCCGGCTGGGCACGGCTGCGGCCGACGCGGTCGCGCGAGGGGAGTACGGCGTCATGGCGGCGGCCAGAGGCGAAGGCTTCGAGCTCGTACCGCTGGCCGAGGTCGCCGGGAAGCTCAAGCTGGTTCCGCCGGACCACGACTGGGTCCAGACCGCCAGACAGCTGGGTACGGGCCTCGGCGACTGAGCAGTTGGACCGTTCTCCAGGTCGTGGCGCATCACTTCGCAGCGGTGTTGCAGACTGGCAACGGCCAGGTTGCCGAGGTTGGTCGGGCCGCCAGGTGACGGCAGGATCTGGTGCTCGTTCAGGTGGGTCGTCGATTGGCAGCCCGGGAACTGGCAGCAAGCGCTCCGCAGTGGCTGGCTGGATCGCCCGTGGCCCTCGCCGGGCAGGTTCCCGACCTGATCGACGTTCCCGCGGGAACGTCGGTGGCATCGGGCTGGGCGTTCCCGGGAACGCCCCGGGTGTGCCCCTCAGGCGGCTTCGTGCACTGGTTCATCGATGGCGATGCCAAAGAGGATTCGTACGCACTCTTCGAGGCTGAAGTTAGCACCGCCGTGCGTGGGGAAGATGCGGGTCGGGTCCTCCAGGGCGTGCTCGGCGGCGCATGAGGTGAGGACCATCGTGATGTCGTCGATGTCGCGCCAGGCCTGGTAGCCGGCGGCGTCGACGCGGCGCCCGTCGGGCATGAAGAACTCCCAGTGGCGGGCGCTGTGC
This sequence comes from Propionibacteriaceae bacterium, assembly GCA_043739465.1. Taxonomy (GTDB): domain Bacteria; phylum Actinomycetota; class Actinomycetes; order Propionibacteriales; family Propionibacteriaceae; genus Fen-668. The sequence continues at coordinate 256 of JAYUEA010000493.1, read as the reverse complement.
CGTGGGGCTTGGCCGATGCGGAGGCCGCCTTCGTGAACCAGAGTGTGGTGGCGACCGCAGAGCAGGATCAGGTTGTCGAGATCCGTCGGGCCGCCGTGGGACCAGGGCACGATGTGATGCGCGTCCAGGTGGGTCGTCGAGTGGCACCCCGGGAACTGGCAGATGCCCTTGTCACGGACCTTCAGCGCACGTCGCTGGGCCCGGGTGGCGAGGCGTCGGGTGCGGCCCAGGTGGAGGACCTTGCCACCGCGTCCGA
>JAYUEA010000492.1:0-3224 GCA_043739465.1 Propionibacteriaceae bacterium | reverse complement strand
CTGGCGAGGTAGTTCATCTTCACGTCGGGCGAGATGCGACCCTCGAAGTTGCGGTTGCCCGACAGGACCGCGGTGACCGCGAGGTCGTTCTCGTTGATCGCCGTCGAGATCTCGGGGATCAGCGGTCCGGTGTTGCCGATGCAGGTCGTGCAGCCGTAGCCGACGAGGTTGAACCCGATCTGGTCGAGGTACGGGGTCAGCCCGGACTTGTCGTAGTAGTCGGTGACGACCTTCGACCCGGGGGCCAGGGTCGTCTTGACCCACGGCTTGCGGGTCAGGCCGGCTTCGACGGCCTTCTTCGCGACCAGCCCCGCGCCGACCATGACGCTCGGGTTCGAGGTGTTGGTGCACGAGGTGATCGAGGCAACGGTCACGGCCCCGTGGGTGAGGTTGAAGCTCGTGCCGTCGGCCAGCGTCACCGGTACGGACTTGGAGACGTCCGAGGTGTAGCCGAGCAGCGCCGACTCGAAGGACGACTTCGACACCGACAGCTGAATGCGGTCCTGGGGACGCTTCGGGCCGGCGATCGACGGGACGACGTCACCGAGGTCGAGCTCGAGGTACTCGGAGTAGACCGGCTCGTGGTCGGCGTCGTGCCACATGCCCTGAGCGCGCGCGTACGCCTCGACGAGCGCGATCTGGTGCTCCGGACGGCCGGTGAGGCGCAGGTACTCGGTGGTCTTACCGTCGATCGGGAAGACCGCGATCGTCGAGCCGTACTCGGGGCTCATGTTGCCGATCGTCGCGCGGTTGGCCAGCGGAACAGCGCCGACGCCGGGTCCGTAGAACTCGACGAACTTCCCGACCACCTTGTGCTGGCGCAGCATGTCGGTGATCGTGAGGACGAGGTCGGTCGCGGTCGTCCCCTCCTTGAGCGCCCCGGACAGCTTGAAGCCGACGACTCGCGGGATGAGCATGCTGACAGGCTGGCCGAGCATGGCCGCCTCCGCCTCGATGCCGCCGACGCCCCAGCCGACGACGCCGAGGCCGTTGACCATGGTGGTGTGCGAGTCGGTGCCGACGCAGGTGTCCGGGTAGGCCTGCAGCACGCCGCCGACCTCACGCTGGAACACGACGCGGGCGAGGTGTTCGATGTTCACCTGGTGCACGATGCCGGTGCCGGGCGGGACGACCTTGAAGTCGTCGAACGCCGTCTGGCCCCAGCGCAGGAACTGGTAGCGCTCGCGGTTGCGCTCGTACTCGAACTCGACGTTGCGTCGGAAGGCGTCTTCGGTGCCGAACACGTCGGCGATCACGGAGTGGTCGATGACCAGCTCTGCCGGAGACAGCGGGTTCACCTTCGCGGCGTCTCCGCCGAGCTCGGCGACGGCCTCGCGCATCGTGGCGAGGTCGACGACGCAGGGGACGCCGGTGAAGTCCTGCATGATCACGCGGGCCGGGGTGAACTGGATCTCCTTGTCGGGCTCCGCGTTCGGGTCCCAGGAGGCGAGGGCCGCGATGTCGGCCTTGGTGATGTTCGCCCCGTCCTCGGTGCGGAGAAGGTTCTCCAGCAGGACCTTGAGGCTGTAGGGGAGCTTCTCCTGACCATCGACCGCATCGAGGCGGAAGATCTCGTAGGACGTGCCGTCGACCGTCAGGGTCGACTTGGCTCCGAAGCTGTTGACACTCATTGATGCTCCTCCGGCGATGAGGGCGGGACCATGGCCCCCGTTATCTTGACGTCAAGATATCACGTTGATGGTGATCCATCCAGGCCATCCTGCCAACACCAGAGGGCGGCGGGGGACAAGACACGACACCGTGATCAGGGGCCAAGGATCGCGACGCACTCCACATGCTGCGTCATGGGGAAGATGTCGAACGCCCGCAGGGATTCCACGTGATAGCCGGCTGATTGGAAGGTGCCCACGTCGCGCGCGAGGGCTGCCGGGTCGCAGGCCACGTACGCAACCCGCCGAGGCTTCCTGCGCACCACCTGCTCCACGACGGCCTTGCCGAGGCCTGTACGGGGCGGGTCGCACACCACCAGGTCGACGCGACTGGGCCAGCGACGGATGACCAGCTCGACGCGTCCGGCCTCGAAGTCGGCCTGCGGCACGTTGCGGGCCGCGTCGCGCACAGCACGTCCCGAGGACTCGACACCACGTACGTGACAGCCGGCGTCGATGAGCGGGCCGGCGAACAGGCCGACACCGCAGTACAGGTCCCAGGCAGTCTCGCCCTCGCGGGGCTCGAGCCCGGCCATCACGGCCGTCACCAGCGTGTCGGCCGCTGCCTCGTGCACCTGCCAGAACCCGTCGGCGGCCACACGAAAGGACCGGCCCGCGGCCTGCTCGACGAGGGTCTTCGTACCGGCGACGAGGTTGCCGTCGACCAGCACCGCCGACCTTTCGCCGCGCCCGGCGACGACAACCTCGGTGCCCGGCTCGTACAGCCCTGTCTGTTCCGGTTGGTCGGGATGGGCGAGCAGGCATCCGTCGCCCGGCAGCATGACCACCTCGTGCGAGCGGTGCTCTCGCAGTCCGAGGCGCCCCTCGGGCGTGACCTGGTACCGCATCCGCGTCCGGTAGCCCAGACCGTCGGTCGCGACGTCCGGCACGGCCTCGACGGTGCCCGTCCACTCACACCTCGCGAGCCTGCGCAGCTGCTCCGCGATGATCTGCCGTTTCAGCTCGCGTTGCGTCTCCAGGTCCGCGTGCTGGAGGTCGCAGCCGCCGCAGCCACCCGACCCGGCCACGGGGCACGGCGCCACGACCCGGCCGGGGGCCGCCTCGAGGATCGCGACGGCGTCACCCCGCGCGTACGACGCGTGGATGTCCTCCGTGATCCGGACCTCGACGACCTCTCCGGGTAGGGCGTGCCGTACGAACACGACGCGTCCGTCGACGCGCGCCACGCAGTGACCGCCGTGGGCGGGAGGTCCCACCGACACCGGGCCGATGGTGTCACCAGGAGCCCAGGGCATGTCAGGAGCCGCTGTCGATGCGCTCGAGCTCCGACTGGCTCAAACCCGTTCCGATGCGACGCCAGGCCAGCGGGTCCTCGCGTTGCAGCCGGTCGATCGCCGCCTGCGAGGAGCGCAGCTGGTAAGGGACGGTGATTACCATGATGCCGGGGATGAAGTGCAACCGGGTGCGAATGATCAGTGCGGTCTGGTTGTGGAGGAGGCTCTCCCACCAGTGCCCCACGACGAACTCCGGCACGAAGACGCACACGACGTCACGCGGGTTCGCCGACCTCATCGACTTCACGTAGTTGACGAA
>JAYUEA010000491.1:0-3226 GCA_043739465.1 Propionibacteriaceae bacterium | reverse complement strand
CCAGATCGAGGAGCTGTTCCGGCTCGCGTTCGACGAGGGTACGGCGTCGTGGTGGCTCGGTCCGGACGGGTGGGAGAAGAAGACGACCGACGCCGAGGGGCGGCCGCTGCTCGACATGCAGTCGCACCTGATCTCGGTCATGTCGCAGCGCCGCGGACAGGTATGAGCTCGAAGCACGAACGCACGATCCGTGCGGCCGGCGCCGTCGTGCTACGTGGCTCGGGGAGCCGCCGGGTCGTCGCGCTGGTCCATCGACCGCTGTACAACGACTGGTCCCTGCCCAAGGGCAAGCTCGAGCCGCGCGAGTCAGCAGTCGCCGCTGCCGTACGCGAGGTGCAGGAGGAGACCGGGGTCCTGATCCGGCTCGGGGCTCCGCTGGCCGACATCAGCTACCGGGTCCCGAAGGGCCCGAAGGTCGTGCAGTTCTGGGTCGGCTACATGATCTCCGAGACGGCGCGGCGGCCCGACCATGAGGTCGACGAGGTCGAGTGGGTGCCGATCACGAACGCGCTGGACAGGCTCACGTACGACGACGAGCGGGTCGTGCTCGCCGAGGCGCTCGCGATGCCGGAGACGACGCCGTTCGTCATTCTGCGCCACGCGAAGGCGACGACGCGCAAGTCCTGGTCCGGCGACGACAGCAAGCGCCCCCTCGACCCGAAGGGCCGGGCGCAGGCGTCGAACCTCATCGACGTGCTCGGCGCGTACGGGATCGCGCAGCTCAAGAGCTCGACGTCGACCCGATGCATCCAGACCCTCGAGCCATATGCGAAGTACCGCAAGCTCACCGTGAAGCGCGCGTCGCTGCTCAGCGAGGAGGTCGGCGAGGAGCACCTGGCCGGTGTCCAGCGCTATGTACGGAAGCTCGCCGTGAGGTCAGGCTCGACACGTACGGCCACGGCCGTCTGCGGCCACCGGCCCGTGCTGCCGGCCATGATCGCCGGCGTCGAGCTGCCCGGCAAGCCCATGACGCCGGGCACGTCCCTGATAGTCCACGTCGACGACGAGGGGCTGGTCATCGCCCACGAGTGGCACGGCCCGCATCCGGAGTAGGCCCCTCGCCCCCCTCCGTACGCCACCTTCCTGACAGAACACGACTAGCCTCCGGGATCCGACAGAACACCCCCACCAGCCGCTGGGATCCGACAGAACCCCCACCAGCCTCCGGGATCCGACAGAACACCCCCACCAGCCGCTGGGATCCGACACAACACCCACAAGCCGCCGGGATCCCACAGACCGAACACCCACATCAGACGGAACACCTTGCGTGAGGGGTGTTTCGTCTGATGAGGGGTGTTCGGCTCCGACGGCTGAGCCTCGGCCCACCGGTCAGCAGGGTCAGCGGTCGACGCGCGCGGAGCCGCCACCGGCGAGCTTGAGCACCTCTGCCTTGGTCGCCATCGAGGTGTCGCCCGGTGTGGTCATCGCGAGTGCGCCGTGGGCTGCGCCGAGGTTGACGGCACGCTCCAAGGTCTCGCCCGACAGCAATCCGTACACCAGGCCCGAAGCGAACGAGTCTCCGCCGCCGACGCGGTCGAGGATCTCGAGGCCGTCGCGCTGTGCGGACTGTACGAGACCCGACTCTGCCGACCAGGCCAGTGCGCCCCAGTCGTTGACGGTCGCCGACTTCACCGCGCGCATCGTCGTGGCGATGACCTGGAAGTTGGGGTACGCCTGAGAGACGCGCTTGATCATCGCGCCGAACTGCTCCACCGGCAGGTGCGTGAGGCCCTCGTCGACGCCCTCGATCTCGAAGCCGAGCGACGCGGTGAAGTCCTCCTCGTTGCCGATCATGACGTCGACGTAACCGGCGATTGCCTTGTTGATCTCCTGCGCCTTCGCCTGGCCCCCGATCGACTTCCAGAGACTGGGCCGGTAGTTGAGGTCGTACGAGACGATCGTGCCGTGCTTCCGCGCCGCCTTGACGGCCTCGATCGCGACCTCTGCCGCCGACTCGGAGAGCGCCGCGAAGATGCCGCCGGTGTGGAGCCAGCGCACGCCGAGCGTGCCGAACAGGTGTTCGAAGTCGATGTCGCCGGGTTTCAGCTGGCTGATCGCGGTGTGGCCGCGGTCGGAGGCGCCGACCGCTCCGCGCACGCCGAAGCCGCGTTCGACGAAGTTGAGGCCGTTGCGGGCTGTACGACCGACACCGTCGGACGGCACCCACGAGATGTGGCTGGTGTCGAGGCCGCCGGTGAGGATGAAGTCCTCGACGAGACGACCCACCTCATTGTCGACGAGCGCCGTCACCACTGCGCCGCGCAGGCCGAAGACCCGGCGCAGGCCGCGGACGACGTTGTACTCGCCGCCGCCTTCCCATACCTGGAAGGTGCGAGTCGTACGGATCCGACCTTCACCGGGGTCGAGCCGCAGCATGACCTCGCCGAGCGCGACGGCGTCGTACCGGCACTCGTCAACGGGACGCAGCTTCATAGCACTCCTCACTTCCCCACGGCGGCGGCCGCGGCGACCGCCGCGGCGCACAGCTCGGTGATCGTCGCGAACGCTCCCTCGCGGATGGCGCCGACCGGCACCATCCAGGACCCGCCGACGGCCGGGATGCAGCCGAGCGACAGGTAGTCGGAGAGGTTGGCGGCCGAGATGCCGCCGGTCGGCACGAAGCGGACGCCGCCGAAGGGAGCGGACAGCGCCTTGATGGCCGCGGCACCCCCGTACACGTTCGCGGGGAAGAACTTCACCGTGTCAAGGCCCAGCTCGAGGGCGGCCATGATCTCGGACGGGGTCACGGCGCCCGGTAGCACGGGGATGCCGGCGTCCTGTGCGGCGCGGACCACATCGGCCCGAAGGCCAGGGCTGACGATGAATGTCGCGCCCGCCTCGACTGCCTGGGCGACCTGGCCGGGGTTGAGCACGGTGCCTGCGCCGACCATCAAGCCCTCCACCGAGGTCATGGCACGGATTGAGTCCACGGCCGCCGCCGTACGGAAGGTCACCTCGGCGACGGGCAGTCCGCCGGCGACCATCGCCCTGCCCAGCGGCTCGGCGTCATGCGCGTCGTGAAGCACCACAACTGGCACGATCCGTGAGGAGAAGATCTCGTCTGTCACAACTGCTCCGTTGTCTCGTCCGACTCGTCGGCAAGCGTTTTCCCTGCGTGCTGAGCCTACGCTAGCGCAAGCATCGCAGCATCGCTGGCCTGATGTTGTCACCCGTGAAAGTATCTCAATGTCAAGATATCTCCGGTTTGGCGCTAGAGTCCCCC
>JAYUEA010000490.1:0-9697 GCA_043739465.1 Propionibacteriaceae bacterium | reverse complement strand
GCGTGAGGAGGCGGGCGACGGGTACCGGGCCGCCGGTCTCGCGCGCCCGGTGGTAGTCGAGGTGGGTGAGTGCGGCGGGCTGCAGGATCGCCAGCTGTACGAGCAGGACCGGTGCGATCCAGGTCGCGTCGCCGAGCGCGTACACGGCGACGGGGAGGCCCAGGTTGCCCGCGTTCGTGTAGCAGGAGAGCAGCATGCCCATCGTGCGCTCGGGCGGTGGGCGCTTGAAGATCGTGACAGCGACAAGCAGGTACACCAGGGCCGCCGCGATGATCGCGCCCGCGTTCGCGACGAAGCTGCGGGCGAAGACCCGTGACAGGTCGGCCTTCTCCATGATGGTGAACATCAGGGCCGGCATCGCGACGAGCAGGGCCAGCTTGGACATCATCTTCTGGTGCTGGACCGTCAGGACCCCGAAGTGGGCACAGATGACGCCGACGATGATGAGGATGCCGATCGTCGCGTAACCGGTCAGCGCTTGCACCCGGCCAGGCTATGGGAGAGCGACGCGCCGGGCCTGTTGCGGCCAGTGTTTGGCACGAGGCAGTTCGGCGGGACGGTCCGAGACGGGTAGCCTGACGGCTCTGGCCACCGACCGCGAGGAGCGATGTGGATCCCACCACGTGGGGACTGCCCTTCCCGCTCCTTGTCGGCGCACTGTTCGTCATCGTCATGGCGCGCGCGAACGGTACGTACTGGCTGGGTCGCGCCGCTGCCGCCGGGACGGAGCGGACCCGGCTGCGTCGCCTGCTCCACGCGCCCGGCTACCTGCGCGCTGTGCGGTGGATCGACCGCTGGGGCGCGCCCGCCGTGTCCGTGAGCTTCCTGACCGTCGGGTTCCAGACCCTCATGAACCTTGCCGCCGGCGTCATGCGGATGTCGCTGCGCCACTACCTCCCGGCGGTCGTCGTCGGCTCCGTGATCTGGGCCTTCATCTACGGCACCCTCGGCTTCGTCGGATTCACCGCTGCCGCTGCACTGTACGAGAGGTCGCCGGTCCTGGGCATCTCCCTCGCAGTTCTCGCTGCCGGGCTCCTGGCCTTCTGGATCGTCTCCCAGGCCCGCGCCGCGCACGCGGCCGCTCCGGAGGACGTCACTGCCCAGCAGTGAGCCGTCGACTGTTGCGGGTCGTCAGGCCCTTGCACATGAGCACGTAGTGGGGCGTTACCTTGAGTCGTTTGCGGTTTGCATGGTCCTGGTGCGTGCATCGCAAGGCGCCGGGGCGGAGCCATACCGGGTCGTCTGGTGAGCTTCGGCAACGCAGCGATCAGCATTTCAGCGCGCGAGCAGCGCGACTGCACCACGTCGGGGCGCGATCCGCGGACTGACTCGGATGCGTGCGGCGCTGGACCGGCGGACCAGGTGCTGTGCTTCGTGGTCAAGGTGAGCCAGCAGCCGCCCCACAGCTCCTCGGGTGAAACCCCAGCCATCCGCCGCCCGCAGCCAAGACAGCGCGAAGTACAGCACCTGGGCCGCAGCGCCACCTCAGCCACGCACGCACAACGGGGATGCTCCTTGCCAGGCCAACCCCGGGCTGGACGCTCGCCCAGCCCGGACACCGTCGAGGCTCAGCGCTGGACGCGCGCGTTGCCATTCCAGATCGACCACACCTGGTCCTCGTCGGCCGGTGCGCCGTAGTCCGTGGCCGACGCGGCAGCGAGAGCGCCGGTGGCCCACCCGAACTGCATGCACTGCTCGGCGGACCAGCCCTTGAGGATCCCGTACAGCATGCCGCCTACCGATCCGTCGCCACCACCGATGCGGTCGAGGACGCCGATGGAGCGCGGGGGTGCGACGTGGTAGTCGCCGTCGCCGTACACGACCATGCCCCACATGTGCTCGTTGACGCTGACGACCTCACGGAGCGTGGTGGCGATGAACCCGGCGTTCGGGAAGCGGGTACGGATCCGGCCGATCATGTTCTTGAACGACGCGACCTGGTCGTGGAGATCGGTGCCGCCGGCCTCAGGGCCCTCGATGCCGAGGCAGAGCTGGAAGTCCTCCTCGTTGCCGATGAGGATGTCGCACTCTTCCGCGATCTCGGTGAACGCCTCTCGCAGCTCGGCCTCACGGCCCTTCCAGAACGTCGCCCGGTAGTTCATGTCCATCGAGATGGCCGTGCCGTTCGCCTTCGCGGCGCGCGCGAGGGCCAGACAGAAGTCCTTCGTCTTCGGCGACAGCGCGGCGACAAGGCCGGACATGTGGAGGATCTTCACGCCCTCGGTGGCGAACAGCTCCTCGATGTCGAAGTCGGCGATGTCCAGGTCGAGGCCGACCTCGCCGGCGCGGTCGTTCCAGACGCGGGGGCCGCGGCTGCCGTACCCGGAGTCGGCGATGTTGAACTGGTGCCGGTAGCCCCACGGGCCGCCCTGGGGAAGGTCCGGACCGCGGTACGACAGGTCGCGCGCGCGCAGATCGGACTTGATGAACGCGGAGATCGGGCTGCCCGCGACGAAGTTGGTGAGCGCCAGCGTCGGCAGGCCCAGATAGCTCGCCACGCTGGCGACGTTCGTCTCGGCGGAGGTGGCCTGCATCGTGTACCGGCTGGAGACGTGCACCGCCTGCCCGTTCTCCGGGGTGATCCGGACACCGATCGACGTGGGGACGACGAGCGCCCAGGTGGCGTCCTCGCGAAGCTGCATCCGGAGTCCTTTGCTCGGGCGTGCCCGTCAGGGCGCACATTGTCTCGACTTCCCATCCTGCCGGTCACGGAGCCAGTCGTCGTTCTGTTTCCGGGACTTGTCCCATACCCACGGACGGCCGTCGGCACAGTGCCGGACATTGTTACGGTGACAGCAACCGACCAGGAGGACGCGCATGACGATCCGAGACGATCTCCAGGCACGGGTCGAGGCGCTGCGGCCGGTCGTCGAGCCGGTGGCCCGCGCGATCCACGCCGATCCGGAGACCGCCGACGACGAGCATCATGCGGTGGACCGCCTGGTCGCCCTGCTCAGCGGCGCAGGGTTCTCGGTCGACCGCACACTGGGCGAGCCCACGGCTTTCGTGGCGACGGCCGGGAAAGGTGCGACGAAGGTCGCCGTGTGCCTGGAGTACGACGCGCTCCCTCACATCGGTCACGCCTGCGGCCACAACCTCATCGCCGGCGCGGGCGCCCTGGCGGCGATGGCCCTGGCGGAGGCGGCCGAGGCTCTGGACCTCACGGTGGTCGCGGTCGGCTGCCCCGCCGAAGAGCGTGGCGGCGGCAAGATCCCGCTGATCGACGAGGGCGTCTTCGTCGACGTCGACCTCGCGATCATGATCCACACCGTGCCCGACGGCATCCGGCTCGACCCGCGCGGCACCTCGAGCCAGGCGATCGGCCAGTTCCTGGCCACGTACACGGGTCAGGCGGCCCACGCCGCCGCGGCGCCGCACCTGGGGCGCAACACCACCGACGCCGTCGTCATCGCGGAGGTCGCGCTCGCACTGCTGCGCCAGCAGGTGCCGAGCGACCACCGCCTCAGCGCCAACGTCGTCCGGTCGGGCGCTGTGCCGAACGTCATCCCCGACCACGCGACGATCGAGTTCGAGTGCCGGGCCTGGACGCTGGACGAGTACGAGGCGCTGCGCCAGCGCGTGTTCCGCTGCCTCGAGGCCGGGGGGCTCGCGACCGACTGCGCGCTGACGATCGAACCGGTGGGTCGTCCTTACGAGCCGCTGCTGCAGGACGACCTGCTGGGTGGTCTGTGGTGCGATGCGCTGGTGGATCTGGGAATCGACCCGGCCCAGGGCGTACCGCTGGCCGGCGGGTCCACCGACATGGGCAACGTCTCGCGGCACGTGCCGTCGCTGCACCCATGGGTACGGTTGCCCGGGGTGACGGCTTCCCTCCACTCGGCGGCCTATGCCGAGGCAGCGGACAGGGTCGAGGCGTACGACGTCATGGCGCGGTCGGCCCTGGCGATGGCCTGGACGGTCGCCGGGGTGGCCACGGATGCGTCCGCGATCGCCGAGCTGCGCGCCCGTCGTGCGGCGCTGCGCGCCTCGTGTCGCGTGGCCGACACTAGTGGCCCGTTGCCCCGCTAGTTGAGGTCTTCGCGCACGTACGGCTCGTCGTCGAGGAGCTCGTCGTCGACGCTGCCCGCCTCGTCGGTCATGCCCGCGACCAGGGTGGCGACCAGTGTGGCGATGCTGACGACGACCACGGCGACCCACGCGACGAAACGCGCAGACGGTACGGCTGTGAGCGCCACGACGACGGCTCCGACCGCGGCCGTCACGAGCACGTACAGGGCGATCCGAGCGCTCAGCAGGCGCACCACCGCGCGCCGGATCACGCTGTGCGGCGGCCCTCCGACGACCGCGGACAGGATGTGTACGAGACCGACCAGGGCGGCCACCGCCACGCTCACCCAGATCGAACCGCGCCAGGCCAGCAGCCACCAGAGGATGGTGAGCGCGAGGAAGGCGATCGTGCCGAACGACTCGGGCCAGATGAGGACGGCCGCCAGCAGGACTGCCGCGACGCTGGGCAGGACTCCCGCGAGCGTCGCGTCGGTGCCCGCCGAGCACGTCACGATCAGGGCTGCGCCGGCGAGGGCGAGCACGAACCGGGCCAGCCACTGGTGGAGGCTGACCGTACGGATGCGGTCGATGATCCCCGCGATGAACTCGGCCATCAGCGGCGACCTGCCATACGCGGCGCCCGACGAGCTCGTTCCATGGTCGCGAGAACTCCGGCCAGCGAGGCGGTCCCTCGCCATGGCACGACGGGGACGCCGGCCTCGCGCAGACGGATGAAGACCTCCTCGCGCTCCAGCCTGCGGAGCATCCAGGCCTCGTCGAGCCAGGACCGGTCCTTGCGCGGTCGCCGCCGCAGGCCCCGAGCCGTGCCCAGGTCAGCCGGCAGCGTGTCGATCGTGACGACCTCGCAGCCCAGCCTCCGCAGCCTGCCCACCTCGGTGATGGACGCCTCGTCGACGAGCGGGGAGCAGAAGAAGACCAGGGTGCCGGCAGTGACGCCCCGGATCGGCCTCCCGCGGTACGACGGGTTCACGCCGCGGTTGATGCGTGACAACGCGTCGATCGTGACGACGAGCTGTCGCGGTCCGCTGCCCGGACGTACATGGCGCATCCTGCGGCCGATGTCGTGGACGGCGACGCGATCGCCGTAGCCGAGGTAGTGGCGTGACAGGGCGGCCACCGCTCGTACGGCAAGGTCGAGCGACGTCGCGTCCGTGGCGGCCGGACCCGGCACGTCGTAAAGCGTGTCCATGACGAGCAGCACCTCGGTGTCGCGCTCGGTGAGCATCGTGGAGACATGCAGCCGGCCTGTACGGGAGGTCACCCGCCAGTTGATTCTCTTGAGCTTGTCGCCAAGGCGGAACTCCCGCAGGTCGGCGAGCAGGCTGCCCTCCCCCGGCGTCGACGACGGGTGGCTCCCCGCCATCCCGATGGGCCGGGTGACACCGCTGGAGCCCACGAGGCTCGCCGTTGCGGGCCGTACCACGACGGACGCCGATGTCGCGTTCCCTGCCGCGCGCCAGGATCCCGAGGGGTCGGTGACCGCAACCTCGGGCGGCCCGACGAGGTAGCGGCCCCAGGTCTGTGGCTCCACGACGACGGTGATCTCCGACGGGCCGACGACCGCGCCACCCTTCGGGTCGAGCTTCAGGCCGAAGCTCAGCGGCCACGAGACGGCGAGCGACCAGCCCGGCCGATCTGCGCGGAGCGTGAGCGGGACGGCGTCCTCCTCGTGGACCGCGACCAGCCGCGGCCGGGTCCGTACCCGCACGTCTTCTGTGCGTGGCCGCGTCAGCAGCGCCCACGCCACGTGGACCACGAAGGGCACGGCCATCACGGCGAATGCGGGTCTTCCGAGCGCCACGCCGACCAGCGCCAGCACGGTTCCCAGCAGCAGGGACCGTACGAGCGCGGGCGTCGGGCGGATCGGGAGCTCGGTCACCGCGGCTGCACGTCGCTCGCGTCGGGGACCGGCGTGGCGTCCAGCGCCGTGTCGACGACCGCCGCCGCGCTGGCATCGCTGAGCCACAGCTCGGGACGCAGGGTGATCCGGTGGTCTAGGGCACCGTGCGCGACCGCCTTGATGTCCTCGGGAGCCACGAACGAGCGGCCGTCGAGCAGCGCGACCGCACGGGAGCAGGCCACCAGCGCGAGGGAGCCACGCGGCGAGGCACCCACGAGCACGGTCTGGTCAGCGCGGGTCGCGGAGACGAGCGCGACGACGTAGCGCAGCACCGACGGGGCCACGTGGATGTCCTCGACAGCCGCCTGTACCTGGCTCAGCGACTCGGGGTCCAGCACCGCGTCGACGTCGACCTCCTCGTGGCGGCGTGCGATGCGACGCTCGAGGACGTGGACCTCGTCAGCCCCCGACGGGTAGCCGAACGACAACCGCAGCAGGAACCGGTCGAGCTGGGCCTCGGGCAGCGGGTACGTGCCTTCGTGCTCGATCGGGTTGGCCGTCGCCAGCACGTGGAACGGGCGCGGCAGGTCGAACGTGTGACCCTCGACCGAGACCCGGTGCTCCTGCATGGCCTCGAGCAGCGCCGACTGGGTCTTGGGAGGGGTGCGGTTGATCTCGTCGGCCAGCAGCAGGCCGGTGAACACGGGGCCGGGCCGGAACACGAACTCGCTGGTGCGCTGGTCGTACACGTAGCCGCCCGTGAGGTCGCTCGGCAGCAGGTCGGGGGTGAACTGCGCCCGTGTGTACTGCAGGCCCAGTGCCATCGCGAGGCTCCGCGCAGCCACGGTCTTGCCCAGGCCGGGGAGGTCCTCGATGAGCACGTGGCCGCCGGCCAGCACCCCGGCGAGCACGAGCTTGAGGGCGTCGCGCTTGCCGACCACGGCCCTCTCCACCTGGTCGAGGACGGCGGAGGCGCGGCTCGCCGCCTCCGCGAGCGGGATCGATGTCTCGGTCATAGGCGGCTGATCTCCTCGAGATAGGTCTGCAGGGTTCGTCGGCGAAGCGATGGGACGGCGTGGTCGGGACTGGTGAGATAGCTCCGAAGCCCAGGGCTGACCAGCGGTGCCGAGAACGGGTGATGGGGGTCGGCGGCGTGCGACCGGACCAGGCGCGATTCGGTGAGCTCAGCGAGAAGGTCCCGCAGGGTGCGCTGACCCATCCGGTGGGTGGGGTCCGAGGAGACGATCAGCGCTGCCAGCCGCCGGGTGCGGTTGTCCGAGCCGACATGGAGGCTGGAGGTCGGGAACCGGATGTCCTCCCAGTGCATCGGCGGCGCCCAGCCCTCGATCACGGTCAGGAACCACAGCAGCACCGCGCCGGCCAGCGCCGCGAGGACGAGGACGACCGGGTTGAAGTCGATGCCTAGGACTCCCCCTCCGAGGCTCGCGATGACGGTGATGACAATGGCCCCGATGAGGTACGAGACCAGCAAGCGGCCGGCCGCGGACGTCACGAGCCGGCCGGAGACCCGAAGCCGGGGGTCACGCGCCACCGTCGACCTCCTGCGCGAGATCGGCGTGGGCGCTGACCGTCCCCGAGAGTCGTTCGAGGCACTCGACAGCCGTCTGGCGGGCCGCAGGGTCGGACGCCAGCCCCGAGAACATGGCCGATCTGTACAGGCGGGCCAGGATCGCGAGGTCCGAGGCGGCCGCTGGTACGGGCTGGAGCAACCTCTCCACGTACTCGGTGGAGGTATCGCTCTCACGTCGCGGAGCGCCGGCACCCTCCCCCAGCCGTTCGAGCCGCCGCCAGCACTCGAGGATCGCGTCGTCGGTGTTGATGCCGCCTCGGAGATCCTCCAACGACTCCTCGACAGACTCGGCCAGCGACCCCATGGGGATCTCCTCGATCTCGGTACCCGCGGTGCTCGCCGTGGCGGCGGCCAGGTGACGTCCGCGCTGCAACGAGCCGATGACGCGCCAGGCGAACCAGCCGATCACCAGAGCCAAGACGCCCAGCACGAGCACGAGGATCGCGTTGCCCACCCAGTCGGGGATGACGAACCGCGGGAGAGTCGCGTCTGGCGCCCGGGTAGAAGTCGCGTTCGCGATGGGCGGCAGGCTGGCGTTCCTGCTGGGGGCGGAGAAACGGGGGCCGTTCGGGTCGATGGTGCCGAGGTTGCCGATGCCGGTCGTCGAGCCGAGGCCGAGCATGAGCACGACGACCGCGGTGCCGCCGACAACGCCGTACGCCCGTGCACCCATGCCTGACACACTACTGACGGCTGGATCACGGGCGGAGGTCTCCGCTGTGACACCGAACGACCAGGTCGCTAGCTCAGGACTGGGGCCCGGATGGCCTCGACTCGTCGCGAGGAGCGGTCGGGGCCGGAACGGAGGCCGCCCCGCGCCGGCGGCGTCGGACGAGCCACACGATGGGTGCGATGACGACGGCCATGGCGACCAGGAACGGCAGCAGCGTGCCAAGGAGCATCAGGAGCACGACCGTGGTCTCCTTCAGTGCCGACCAGCCGTTGCGCAGTCCGGCGAGGAAACCGATCTCGGGTTGCGGTGTGGTCACCACAGCCGCCTCCTTGGTCAACGTCACCGTGATGGGGCTCTGCGCGACGCGTTGGGCCAGTGCCTTCTGCTGCGCCAGCAACGACTCGAGATCAGCCTGTCGCGCCGTGAGCTCCTTCTCGACCTGGGCGATCTCGGCGACAGAGCCGGCGCGGGGGAGGAGCTCTTGCATGCGGGCGATCGACTCACGCATGGTCTTGATGCGAGCGTCGACATCAGCGACCTTGGTGGTCACGTCGCTGCTCTGGATCGTCCGCAGCGTCACCTCACCCACTCCTGCGATATCACTGAGTGTTTGGTCGAGCTGATCCGCTGGGACGCTGAGGACGACCATGGACTGCGTGTAGCGGGCCTGCTCGCCGCTCACGACGTTCTCTGTCGTCACCGTCCCGCCATGGCTGGACGCGATCGCGCGGAGCCTTGCCGCCGCTGCGGCAGGGTCGTCGACCACGACGGTCATGGTGGCCGACCGGATGATCTGCTGGGTCCCATCGACCGGGCTCTCGGGCACCGTTCCTGTCTTGGAGTCCGACGTCCCCGCCGGAACCTGCGCCTTCTGCACGCCGGCACCGGCACCCGCCTCGGTGCTGGATGCCGTGCCGCTGGTTGAGCAACCGCTGAGGAGGGCGCAGGCCAGGAGCGCGGGCAGTGCTGCGAGGGTGAGGATGGTTCGCATGGGTAGTCCTTCCATTGAGATCACTCTCTGGACGCCTCGGGCGACTGACTGGTTGACATCACAACGTCACGTCAGCGTCAACCACCCGTACCGGGCGGCGATATGCCCCCCGCCGCTCAGGTGGTCGACGAGGCCGCGCTGCAGCCTGGTGTCGCGAGGAAGCTCGGCGAGCGGGGTTGTCGGCGACCGGAACACGAAGTCGAGAGCTGCCTGGTCGGCGACCCGTACGGGAGGAAACAGCGTATACCGCGCCCCGAAGGTGGCGATGTTGGAGCCCGGTACGAGAGCGCCGACCTGCGGATCGAGCAGCCAGGAGTCGCACGTGGCGTATCGGATCGTGCCGTGCTCCGGGAAGTGACGGGCGAAGAAGGCCTGGGCTGCGGCGAACGAGGCGTCGACGGCCGCGGGGTCCAAGGGACCGGTCTCGGGGATGTGCGTCTCGACGACGATGGTCCCGGGTGAGGTGGGGATCCCCGACGCGTCGAGGTCGGCCTGGCTGAGCGCCAGCGTGGCGAGGTTGAACTGGAGCCGGCCGAGGTCGTACAGGAGGCCTCGCAGGTGGAGCTGCAGCCA
>JAYUEA010000489.1:0-3232 GCA_043739465.1 Propionibacteriaceae bacterium | reverse complement strand
CTGGTGGTGTCGCTCGTCGGCGGCCACACCACCCACCTGATCAGCGAGCTGCCGCAGGCGAACGCGCTGGTGCTGCTGGGCCCCGAGACGGAGTTCGTAGCAGCCGGCGACGAGGTCGAGGTGTGGCTGCTCGATGCCTGAACCTGCGTGGTGTCGATGAGCGAAGGTCCTCGCTTCCCGGCCGAGCACTCCTGGCCGGTCACCATCTCGTACGGCGGCGTGACGCTCGCCCCGTTCCGGAGGCGGGACATCCGGACGTGGGAAGCGGTACGGCGTCGCAACACCACATGGCTGCGGCCGTGGGACGCGACCACGCCGCCCGGCGAGCAGCGGGGCGTGATGCGGACGATGCTCGGGCAGTTCACGTACGAGGCGAAACGCGGCGAGATGCTGCCGTGGTTGGTGTGGTTCGACCCCACGGGGCAGGGGCGGGGCGAGATCGCCGGGCAGCTCACGGTGTCGAACATCAAGCTGGGGGCGGCGCGGTGGGCGAGCATCGGCTACTGGGTCGACCAGCGCTGGGCGGGGAGGGGCATCACCCCGGCGGCCGTGGCGCTGGCGACGGACTACTGCTTCCGGACCATGCGGCTGCACCGCGTCGAGATCCACATCAGGCCGGAGAACACGCCGTCGTTGCGGGTCGTGGAGAAGCTCGGGTTCCGGTACGAGGGCGTGAGGCCGCGCTTCCTGCACATCGATGGCGACTGGCGCGACCACAGGAGCTTCGCCCTGCACGCCGAGGAGGTCCCCGAGGGGATGTGGGCACGTCTCGGGCCCGGGGTGCCGAGGCTCGACCCACCGCAATCCTGATTTCGGTACCACAGTCGACTTCAATGGCCGCGTACCGAGGATTGCGACCTTTTCGGGTACCGATCTCAGGATTTCGCTGAAGCCACAGGGCCTGATGTAGGGGTCGTCGGCGTGGCACGGGTCGAGACCGGGCTCCGGCTCCGTACCCTCATCCGCATGGGCACCACTGGGCTGATCTTCGGCGGGCTCGTCGCCGCCTGGTTGGCTTATCTCGTGCCCTGGTACCTGAGTCACCGTGACCAGTCGTCGATCGACGTCGAGCACACGCTGAACTTCACCGACGACGCACTCCTCATCCTGACCGGCGAGGAGTCCGAACCGGTCGAGCTGGCCGACGTGTCGACCCCGCTGCTGAGGGCGGCGTTGAAACGAGAGTTGCACGTACGGTCGATGAAGGCGGCCCGTCGGCGTCGCCGCGTGCTCGTGTTGTTGCTGGTGTCTGTCGCGCTGCTCGGCGTGACCACGGGGTTCGGCGTGACGCGCTGGTGGACGATCATTCCCGCCGCGGCCGCGTTCCTGGCGTGGCTGTTCGCCTCGCGGTGGAGCTCAGCCCGCCAATACAGACGGCTCGATGGAGAGCTCGACGACATCGAGCTCGGCGACGAAGAGGCCACGATCACGATCGCGCTCAACGACGGGTCTCTCGGGCTCGAGCAGGAGCAGCTCTTCGAGCACTCGATCGAGATCTCCGGACCCGTACCGACCATTAGCCTGTGGGACCCGATCCCTGTCGCGGCAAGCACCTACGTGTCCCGGCCGCTCGCCCCGCGCACCGTCCGGACCATCGATCTGTCGGCCCCGCAGCCCATGCTGCCCATCATCCCGGTGACCGCCGACGACGGTCTGGAGACCGAGCAGAAGCGCCTCCGGAGGGCCTCCGGCGAGTAGGTACGCTCTCGGGCGCTGTGCTAATCTGGGCAGCCGCAAGGGGCTATGGCGCAGTTGGTAGCGCGTCTCGTTCGCAATGAGAAGGTCACGGGTTCGAATCCCGTTAGCTCCACTCTTTCGGTCCGCGCATCACGCTGACCTTCGACGTTTCCCGTGATTCGATCTCGTTCTACACTGCCCAGATCGGTCTCCACTTCGCGTGCCCAGCATGGACTTTTCGTGCGTACGATGACGTCATCGGCGGGTCTATGAGTTTGAGTCCAAAGACGACATGCCTTCGAGCATCGAGCGGGTATCTGTGGCGTTCGCATCGCGAGACGGGGGTTCCGTGATCCGGCCCTCGTCGTCCTAGAGTGTTATTCATGAGTTCCGACCGCGTCCTGACGGCTGCTGCCGCCGCGGTCTGTGTGTGTTGTCGCGTCGCCTGACCTGACCCACCCACCCGCGCTGCCGCGCGAAAACTCCAAGGACCTTTGACCTCATGACCGCCACACTTCGCTCGTACGACCACTACGCCCCCGACGTCGCCGCCACCGTCCTTCCCGGTGCAGCCGTCCCGAGCAGCCTCCGCTGGACGACCGTGGTCCCGCGTCGCCACACCACTCCCGGGACACCGATCCGCTGGGCTGACGGCACCACCCGAACCACCGCACTCCTACGGCTCGAGGAGCAGCTGGGGGCGTACGCGCTCACGCCGGACGAGACCGGTACCTCCTACCGGGAGGTCTCCTGGCTCGACTCCGCCCACCTCGGCGCCGAGTGGGCACTGACCCAAGTGCTGGCGCAGGGCTACCCCGCGGTGGGAATCGACGAGCTGCGCCGGCGGCTGCGGCGTGCTGGCTACCGCGTGGCTGCCGACGAGCTCACCATCGCGGACGCGATCGCGGGCACTCAGGCGGCCGTCTGGCGGATCACCACCGGCAACGAGCTCAAGGGCCACGTGAACCCGATGGCGGTGAGCCACGTGTACGAGTACCTGCTGGCTCGTACAGGCCTGCCCGGCTACGGGCAGCGCGAGGTCTCGAACGCCGTCGCCACCTCGTACTTCGTCGCCGGCGTCAGCGCCGTCGAGATCGCGGGTGCCGAGGTCGTCGACGCCGAGGGTCGCTTGTTGGCGGGGGTCGTCATCCCTGGCCAGCGGTTCCAGCTCCGCGGCCGAGGCCGACGCATCACGCTGCGCCACGGCGCCGTACGCGCTCGTCTGCTCTCCGGCGACGGCGCCCAGCTCGCCACCCTCACCTCGCAGACGCCGGTCGTCGTCGACCACATCCTCGGTTGACCGCAGGTCGCCGTTGGGAGATTCCGGCCGTCTTCGGGGCTCGGCGCCGGCGAGCTCGTGGTCGGGTCAAGAGGCTGGTCCGACCGAGCGGAAGCGTTCAATCGCAGTTGTGGTCGGAATGGCTGGGGTTGAGACGGCGACGTCTGGTTCACCCAGGTTTGTGGGCGTTGTGAAGGCGTCGGGAGCCCTCAGAACGACCACGACTCCGAGTCGTCCGCGGGGGTCTGCTGTGCCGCCGTTCAGAACGACCACAAA
>JAYUEA010000488.1:0-3257 GCA_043739465.1 Propionibacteriaceae bacterium | reverse complement strand
TGGGGTCGTTGCCGCCCACGCAGTACTCGCACGGCTCGTCGCTGCTCGGCACGACGCAGCAGGTGGCCGGAGCGCTCGGCACGGCGCTGGCGGTCGTGGTCCTCACCTCGCGTGCGGCCTCCTCGGCCCAGCACGGGCTGGCGGAGACCGCCGCCTACCTCGACGGCCTGCGATGGGCGTTCGGTCTGTGCACGGTGCTTGCGGTGGGCATCCTGGCGCTCGTGGCCACGCTGCCGGCACGGGTGTCGACCGAGGAGCACGAGCCGGTGGACGTCCATGCCTGACGCGGTCGACCTCGAGGTCGGGGGACGTACGGTCCGGCTGTCGAGCCCAGATCGCGTGTACTTCCCGGACCACGGGTGGACCAAGCTCGACGTCGCCAACTACTACATCGCCGTCGGGGACGGGATCGTACGGGCCCTGCGGGAGCGGCCCACCATGCTGCACCGGTTCCCGAAAGGGCTCGCCGGCGCCAAGGTGCATCAGAAGCGACTGCCGGCTGGCGCGCCCGAGTGGGTCGAGACCGTACTGCTCTACTTCCCGCGCTACGGGCTGACCGCCGACGAGCTCTGCGTCACCGAGCTGGCGCAGGTCGTCTGGGCCGTGCAGATGTCGACCGTCGAGTTCCATCCGTGGAACAGCCGCCGCGCCGACACCGAGAAGCCCGACGAGTGGCGGATCGACCTCGACCCGATGCCCGCCTGCGGATTCGACCGGGTCAGGAAGGTCGCGGGTGTCGTCCACGAGGTGCTGGATGAGCTGGGCATCGTCGGCTATCCGAAGACCTCCGGCGGCAGCGGGCTGCACGTGTACGTGCGGATCGTGCCGGAGTGGGGCCACAAAGACGTACGGCGCGCGGCCCTGGCGTTCGCGCGCGAGGTGGAACGTCGCCTCCCCGACGACGTGACGACCACCTGGTGGCGCAAGGACCGTCCCGACACGAAAGTCTTCGTCGACTACAACCAGAACGCCCGTGACCACACGATCGCGAGCGCTTGGTCGCTGCGCGGAGTCGCCGCGGGGACCGTGTCGACGCCGATCTCCTGGCACGAGGTCGCGGACGTCGAGCCGCAGGACTTCACCCTGGCGACGGTGCCCGCACGGTTCGCCCGTCGTGGCGATCTGCACTCCACGATCGACGACGTGGCGCATCGTCTTGACACCCTGCTCGAGTGGGCCGACCGCGACGGCACCGAGGCAGAGGAGCCGAACGACTCCACTTCGTGACGCGTCCCTGGCGCCCTGTGGGAGCATAGGACGCGTTCGTACCTCACCTGTGCGCCCTTCGCACCCAACACTGAACAGGAGTCCGGATGGCCATTCCGTCCTTCGTGGACTCCGTGACGCTCACCGTGATCGGCGGCAACGGCGGGCACGGCTGCGCATCGGTCCACCGCGAGAAGTTCAAGCCGCTGGGCGGCCCCGACGGCGGCAACGGCGGGAACGGCGGCTCGATCATCCTGCGCGTCGACCCCGGCCTGACGACGCTGGTGGACTACCACCGGCAGTCGCGGCGGGTTGCGCCCAACGGACATGCCGGCAAGGGGAACTACCGCGGGGGGTCGAACGCCGAGGACATCATGCTGGGCGTCCCCGAGGGTACGGTCGTCTCCGACGCCGACACCGGTGAGCTCCTGGCCGACCTCGTGGGCGCCGAGGCTCAGTTCGTGGTGGCCGCAGGTGGTCGTGGCGGTCTCGGCAACGAGGCGCTCGCGTCCCCGGCGCGCAAGGCACCGGGTTTCGCGCTGCTGGGCGAGGAGGGCGAGCAGCGTCGCATCACGCTGGAGCTCAAGGTGCTGGCCGACATCGGCCTCGTGGGATTCCCGAGCGCCGGCAAGTCGTCGCTGATCGCCGCGATCTCTGCCGCGCGGCCCAAGATCGCCGACTACCCGTTCACGACGCTCGTGCCGAACCTCGGCGTGGTGGTGGCCGGCGAGGTCACGTACACGGTCGCCGACGTCCCCGGCCTCATCGAGGGCGCGTCGGACGGACGGGGGCTCGGCCACGACTTCTTGCGCCACATCGAGCGCTGCCAGGCGATCGTCCACGTCATCGACGCCGCGACGTACGAGCCAGGGCGCGACCCGCTCACCGACCTCGACGTGATCGAGGGCGAGCTGGCCGCGTACGGCGGCTTGGAGGACCGTCCGCGGCTCGTGGTGCTCAACAAGGTCGACGTGCCCGACGGGCTCGGTATCGCCGAGATGGTCGAGCCCGAGATACGGGCGCGCGGACTCGACGTACACCTGGTCTCCACGAAAACCGGGGTAGGCCTCACCAAGCTCACGTACGCGATGGCGGCAATCGTCGCCGAGAAGCGTGCGGCGCAACCGCCCAGGGCGGCGCCGAAGATCGTGTTGACCCCCAAGGCAGTGGTCGGAGGATCAGAGTTCTCGATCAAGAAGCAGGGCGACGGCGAGGGAGGCTTCATCTGGCGGGTGCGCGGCGACAAGCCGCAGCGCTGGATCCGGCAGACCGACTTCAGCAACCCGGAGGCCGTCGGCTACCTGGCCGACCGGTTCAACAGACTGGGCATCGAGGACGAGCTCCTCAGTCTGGGAGCGGCTCCAGGTGACGCCGTCGCCATCGGCGGCGAGGACGCCGTCGTGTTCGACTTCGCGCCGCAGGTCGACATCGGCGCCGAGCTGCTGAGCCGCCGAGGCGAGGACAACCGGATGCAGGAGTTGCGGCCCGCAGCGCGCCGTCGCCGGGCAAAGGACGCGATCTACCAGGAGCAGAAGGTCGCCGAGCGGTCCGTCAACGTGGCCATCGACGGTGTCGAGTGGGACGAGGTGGGTGAGGACGACGCGTAACCGTATCGCTCGCGCTCGGAGGATCGTGATCAAGGTCGGATCCTCCTCGCTGACATCTCCCGAGGGCGCCATCGACCCGCTGCGCATCGGCCGTATCGTCGGCGCGATCGTCCAGGCTCGTCTCGACGCACGCGAAGTCGTCCTCGTCTCCTCGGGAGCCATCGCCGCAGGCATGGGGCCGTTGGGGATGAGGACGCGTCCTCGCGACCTCGCCTCGCAGCAGGCAGCCGCCTCCGTCGGGCAGGGCCTGCTCGTCGAGGAGTACGCGACGCAGTTCCAGCGCCACGGCATCACCGTCGGCCAGGTACTGCTCACTGTCGACGACACGACCCGCCAGGGTACGTACCGCAACGCCCTTCGCACGTTCGACCGTCTCCTCGAGCTGGGCGTCGTGCCGATCGTCAACGAGAACGACACCGTCTCCACCCAGGAGATCCGGTTCGG
>JAYUEA010000487.1:0-3259 GCA_043739465.1 Propionibacteriaceae bacterium | reverse complement strand
CCATCTCGCTCGAGGCCAGGACGCTGCCTGCCCGGATGTCGACGAGCATCGCCCACGACGAGTGGAAGACGATCGGCGACTCCTCGGTGAGGATCTCGCCCGCGTGTTCCGGCTCGTTGGCCATGCGGTTGAGCGTCGCGATGTCCGACTCGACGCCCCAGTCGGAGTGGTAGCGCGAGACCCACAACACCTTGACGCCCTCGATCTGGCTGCACGCGCTGAGCAGGTTCTCCGGCAGCACCGTGGCGGGCAGGTTCAGCATGAAGTCGTCGATCGCGTAGTCGACGCCACGGTCCACGATCTCCACCGCGTGGATGTCGGCGCCCACGGTACCGAGCGCTGACGCGACCGCGCCCAGCGAGCCTGGTCGGTCGGGGAGTTGGACCCGGAGCAGCAACATGACGCCCATCTTGGGGCACGGGTCTGCCGGAATCCGCCAGATTCCCAGTCGCTGGGCGAGGTCGATAGTGAATGTTCCACGATCGTCACACCGGCGTCATGTTTGAGGCAGCGCCCAGACGAGGGCGTACGGGCCGCGGCCTGGGCTGGATGGGCTGCCTCCGGGTTGTACTACGCGCGACCTGGCCGAGGGTCGGCGGATGGCTGGGGTTGCCTGCGCGATGGCCGAGGGCGAACCGGCTCCCTGAGGAGCGCCGCGACGAAGTCGCCGCGCGTCTCGAAGGGCGTAGTGGCCGGGGGCGCTCCGTACAACCCGGAACTTCGCCCTTGCGGCTTACCGGTCAGGACTCGTTCAGCCCTACCGCTGCGAGGAACGGGTCCAGCCCAGAGACCACGACCTCGTACGGCGGCCTGACGAAGGTCTCCGGCGTGACGACGAGGTCGTCCTGGCGCACCCGGGTGTCCTCGCGGACCTTCCAGGTCGAACCGGCGACGACGTACCCGCACTTCTCGCTCACGCGGTGGGAGTTCGGGTTGTCCACCCAGGCCGTGGAGCGCATCTCGATGGCACCGAGGTGGTCGAAGGCGAGCGCCAGGATCGCCTGGCGCATGAGCGTGCCGGTGCCACGTCCCTGGTGGGCGAAGCCGAGCCAGGAACCGGTCTCCGCGGTGCGCAGGATCGGGAAGTCGGCGGTCGTCAGGTCCTGCGCGCCGACCATCTCGCCGCCGCGCTCAACGGCGAACATCAGTCTCCAGCCGGTGGGTGCGAGGTTGGCCCAGGTGCGGTAGTAGAACTGCAGGCTGGCCAGCGGCTGGTCGTCGCCGAGGTTCCAGGGCATCAGGAACGGCCGCCCCCCCTCGGTGTGGATGCCTCCCGCAGCCAGCTCGGCGACCCGCGGGGCATCAGACTCGCGGATGGCCCGCAGCGTCACCGGCCCGCACTCGATCCGTACTCCGAAGGCGGGGAAGATCTCGACCAGGTCCATGTCCCCACTCAACCAGGAAGGGCACCCAGGACGCATCCCGTTTGGCGCGAAGAGCCCGCGGGACGTGAGGGTCACGTCACGGACCCGTCCTCGGACTGACGTCGGGCGACGTCGCGGGGCGCCCTAGGATGCTGAGTCGTTCCCTGAGGAGGTTCCGTGGCGCTCACGCCCGACGACGTCGCCCGCCTGGCCGGGCTTGCGCGGATCGATCTGTCCGAGGCCGAGCTGGCCCATCTGGCGTCGCAGCTCGACGTCATCCTGGAGTCGGTGGCGCGTGTCACCCAGGTCGCGGGCGAGGACGTCCCGGCGACCTCGCATGCGCTGCCGCTGGTGAACGTGTTCCGCGCCGACGAGGTGCGTCCGTCGCTGCCGCGGGAGGCCGTGCTCGCCATGGCGCCTCGCGCCGAGGACGACCGGTTCGCCGTGCCGCGGATCCTGGGGGAGGAAGCATGAGCCTCACCACGTCGACGGCCGCGGAGCTCGCCGACCTGATGAGCAGCGGCGCGGTCACCTCGGAAGAGGTCACCGCGGCCCACCTCGACCGCATCGCAGCCGTCGACGGCGACGTCCATGCCTTCTTGTACGTTGACGGCGATCGCGCGCTGAGGCTCGCCAAGGACGTCGACGCGCGGCGTGCGGCGGGGGAGACGCTCAGCCCTCTGGCCGGCGTCCCCGTGGCCGTGAAGGACGTGTTCACCTACGAGGGCGCGCCCACGACGTGCGGTTCGCGGATCCTCGAAGGCTGGATCCCCCCGTACACGTCGACCGTCACCCAGCGACTCCTCGACGCCGGACTGGTACCGGTCGGCAAGACCAACATGGACGAGTTCGCCATGGGTTCGTCGACGGAGAACTCCGGCTACGGCGCTACGCACAACCCGTGGGACCTCGACCGGGTCCCCGGCGGCTCCGGTGGCGGTTCGGCCGCTTCGCTGGTCGCGTACGAGGCTCCGCTCGCCCTTGGCTCCGACACCGGCGGATCGATCCGTCAGCCGGCTTCGGTCACGGGCACGGTGGGCGTCAAGCCCACGTACGGCGGCACCTCCCGCTACGGCCTGGTCGCCATGGCGTCGTCGCTCGACACGCCCGGGCCCTGCGCCCGTACCGTCCTCGACGCGGCACTTCTGCACGCCGTCATCGCCGGGCACGACCCCAGGGACTCGACCTCCATCGACGCGCCCGTGCCCGACATCGTCAGTGCCGCACGGAGCGGTGACGTCCGTGGCATGCGCATCGGCGTCGTCAAGGAGTTCGGCGGCGAAGGCTACGCGTCCGGTGTCGAGCAGCGGTTCAACGAGGCGGTGGCCCTCCTCGAGGGCGCCGGCGCCGAGGTCGTCGAGGTCTCGTGCCCGCACTTCGAATACGCACTGGCGGCCTACTACCTGATCATGCCGAGCGAGGTGTCCAGCAACCTGGCGCGGTTCGACGCGATGCGGTACGGGCTGCGCGTGGGCGACGACGGTACGAGGTCGGCCGAGGAGGTCATGGCACTCACCCGCGGCCAGGGCTTCGGCGACGAGGTCAAGCGCCGGATCATCCTCGGCACGTACGCGCTGTCGAGCGGCTACTACGACGCCTACTACGGGTCGGCGCAGAAGGTACGGACGCTCATCACGCGCGACTTCGAGGCGGCGTTCGAGAAAGCCGATGTCCTGATCTCGCCGACCACCCCGACGACAGCTTTCCGTCTCGGGGAGCGCGTCGACGACCCGCTGGCCATGTACAAGGCGGACCTCTGCACGATCCCGTCCAACCTCGCGGGCAACGCCGCTGCATCCTTCCCCGTCGGCCTCGCGCCGGAGGACGGCCTGCCCGTCGGCTTCCAGGTGATGGCGCCGCCGCTCGCCGACGACCGCCTGTACAGGGTGGGCGCG
>JAYUEA010000486.1:0-9799 GCA_043739465.1 Propionibacteriaceae bacterium | reverse complement strand
GCGTGGGGTCCGGTCCGACCAGCGGCATGAAGAACGCGCTACCAAAAGTGAGCATCCAGATGTGGAGAAGGTCGTGGTACGTGTCGTTGCGCAGCGTCAGCTCGTACAGACCGGTCGGGTACAGCGCGAACGGCATGACGATCATCGCGCCGGTCGTCAGCGGCGGGAACAGCAGGACCTTCGCGAGCCGTGAGTGGATCAGCCACAGCAGCGCGCCTCTGACCCGACCCTTCAGGACGCGCAGTGCCAGCGTGACCGGAGCGCCCTGCGCGAGCGCCACCGGGATCGTCATCGTCAGCATCATGTGCTGCACCATGTGGACGCTGAACAGCACGGTGTCGTAGACGCCAAGAGGCCCGAGCGTCGCGTACGCGAGCTGCGCCATGCCCAGCAGCCAGTAGCCGGTCCGCGCCACGCTCCAGGCGTCGCCCCGACGGCGAAGCACGAAGACACCCCACAGATAGGCGCCCGTCAGGAGGACAAGCATCGGCCCGGCCACCCAGTCCCACTGCCAGCGCACCAGGAACCCGAGCAGCGTCAGTGGGTCGACGGAGCTCGTAGGGTCAGCGTGCATCGGGAGATGCCAGATCGGCATGCCCACATCATGCCAGGGGTACCCCGCCGTCCATCCCCCGACAACGACCGCGTAGCATGTCGCGCCGAGGTAGCCTGATCGGACAGACCTGTGATCATAATGGGCCCGTGGCGAACACCCAGACGACCGACGTGCTGCCGACGGGCGCGCTTCACCCCATCGCAGGACCCCGCATGCATGGGGTCCCCGGCAGGCCGGACATGGTCGCCGTCGGAACCATCGTGTGGCTCGCCAGCGAGCTGATGTTCTTCGCGGCGCTGTTCGCGGCGTTCTTCACGATCCGCAACGTCACCAACTCAGCAGCCGTTCCCGGCGCCCAGTCCCTGTGGCAGTACGGACACAGCCTGCTCAACGTGCCGTTCGCCGGCGTCAACACGATCATCCTTGTGCTGAGCTCGGTCACCTGCCAGCTCGGCGTGCACGCTGCGGAGCACCAGCGCGCGTCGCGGGTGGGCAGCCTGTTCCAGCCCTTGAAGTGGGGAATGCGCGAGTGGTACACGCTCACCTTCATGATGGGCGCCGTGTTCGTTTCGGGCCAGGTCTGGGAGTACTTCTCGCTCTTCCACGAGGGCCTCACGATCTCGTCGAACGTGTACGGCTCGCTGTTCTTCATCGCCACCGGCTTCCACGCCCTGCACGTCACGGGCGGCCTGATCGCCTTCCTGCTGCTCATCGGCCGCACGTACATGGCGCGCACGTTCACGCGGGAGCAGCTCGTCAACTCCATCGTCGTGTCGTACTACTGGCATTTCGTCGACGTAATATGGGTGATCCTGTTCTTCGCCATCTACGTGTTGGAGTACATCAAGTGAGCGAACGCCCCACATCGCGCCGGACCCGCCGTTCGCCCGCTCGCCGGGCCGCTCTCATCGGGGTCGCCCTGACCTTCATGGGGGGTCTCTCGGCCATCGCGGCGCCGACCGCCTCCCAGGCTGCGCCCCTGCCCACGGAGATCTCCTCCGGCCAGGCGCTCTTCACGACGAACTGCTCCTCCTGCCACGGCATGAACGGCCAGGGCGTCACCGTCCAAGGCACCCTGATCGGACCGAACATCCAGAATGTCGGCGCCGCGGCGGTCGCTTTCCAGGTGTCCAGCGGCCGCATGCCGATGGCCAAGCAGGCGGCACAGTCGAGGCGCAACCAGAACACGTTCTCCGCTGAGGACATCGCGGCCATGGCTGCCTACGTGGCCACGATGGGCACCGGTCCTGGCATC
Source organism: Propionibacteriaceae bacterium (assembly GCA_043739465.1). Classification (GTDB taxonomy): domain Bacteria; phylum Actinomycetota; class Actinomycetes; order Propionibacteriales; family Propionibacteriaceae; genus Fen-668. The sequence continues at coordinate 7,988 of JAYUEA010000486.1, read as the reverse complement.
CCGAACGCGAGCCAGTACGACCCCACCGGCCTCACCGACGAGCAGATCGCCAAGGGCGGCGAGCTCTTCCGCACGAACTGCTCCGCCTGCCACAACTTCGCGGGCAAGGGCGGGGCGCTCTCCAACGGCGTGTACGCGCCGCCGCTGACCGGTACAGGGGTCACGAACGCCGAGATCTGGGAGGCGCTGCGTACGGGCCCGAACCAGATGCCCGTCTTCTCCCCCTCGCAGCTGTCGGACGACGACGTGAAGGCGATGATCGCCTACCTCGGCGAGCTCAACCAGTCCTCAGACTCCGGCGGGTACTCGCTCGGCGGCATCGGCCCGGTGACCGAGGGGTTCGCCGCCTGGTTCCTGGGCATCGGGAGCCTGGTGGGGTTCGCCCTCTGGATCGCCTCGAAGGGGGCCCGGGCACGATGAGCACCGATCTCGAGGTCACCCGCACCCACCCGGTTGACGACCCGGGCATCCCGGAGCACATCGAGCGCTGGACGGACGTCGATGCTGATGCCGCCCGCCGCGCCGAGCGTCAGATCGCAGCGTGCTTCGGCGTCGTCCCTCTCCTGGCAGTCGCCTTCGTCGCCGTCTACTTCTTCATGCCGAAGACCTGGACGGTCAACTTCGCCGACCTCCACGCCCAGGCGCAGCACATCTGGTTCGGTCTGCTGGGTGGTGTCGCCATCCTGCTGATCGGCATCGGTGCCGTGCAGTGGGCGCGCCTGCTCATGGGCGACCACGAGGTCTCCGAGGAGCGCCATCCGGCCGTCTCCTCGGCCGACGACCGCGAGGAGGTCCTCGCGGACCTCCAGACCGGCATCGAGCAGAGTGAGCTGCCTCGCCGCAAGCTCATCGGCACCACGCTCAAGGTCGCACTCCCCGCGCTGGCACTGCCCGCCCTCGTGACGCTGCTCGACATGGGCCCCTGGCCCGGACCCGGCACGCGTGCGGCCACGATCGAGAAGACGATCTGGGCCGAGGGCGTACACCTCGTCACCGACGTCACGTACCAGCGGATCAGGGCGACCGACATGGTCATCGGCGAGCTGGTGAACGCCGCTCCCGAGAACATCAAGGACCTCGAGCACGACGCAGCAGCCAAGGCCACGGCCACGGCGAAGGCATCGATCATCATCGTTCGGATGGATCCGTCGTCGATCAAGATCCCGGAGTCCCGCAAGGACTGGCAGATCAACGGAGTCCTGTGCTACTCGAAGATCTGCACCCACGTCGGCTGCCCGATCAGCCTGTGGGAGCAGAAGACCCACCACCTGCTGTGCCCGTGCCACCAGTCGACGTTCGACCTAGGCAACTCCGGCGTGGTCGTCTTCGGCCCGGCCGCGCGGTCACTCCCGCAGCTGCCGATCACCACCGACAAGGACGGCTACCTCGTCGCCCGCAGCGACTTCACGGTGCCCGTGGGTCCCAGCTACTTCGAGCGTGACTCTCGCAACGACTACCAGGACGGGGACCGCTGATGGCCAGGCCCACCACCGTTGCACCCGACTCACCGGCGCTCGCGTCCTCGACCCCGGCCGGCAAGAAGCCGCTGGCCTCGCTCGGCGGCACCGCAACCTGGCTCGACGAGCGCGTCGGCCTGGCGAAGCTCGGCAAGCACAACCTCCGCAAGGTGTTCCCCGACCACTGGTCGTTCCTGCTCGGTGAGATCGCGCTCTACTCGTTCATCATCCTGCTGCTGACCGGCGTCTTCCTGACCATCTGGTTCAAGCCGTCAATGGCCGAGATCGAGTACCAGGGCAGCTACCAGCTGCTGCGCGGCCTGCCGATGTCCGAGGCGTACGCCTCCACGCTGAACCTGTCGTTCGACGTGCGCGGCGGTCTCCTGGTCCGTCAGATCCACCACTGGGCCTCCTTGCTCTTCGTCGCCGCGGCGACCGTTCACATGCTCCGCATCTTCTTCACCGGCGCGTTCCGCAAGCCCCGTGAGATCAACTGGCTGATCGGGGTCGGCCTGCTGTCGATGTCGCTGATCGAGGGCTTCGCGGGCTACTCGCTGCCCGACGACCTGCTGAGCGGCACCGGCCTCCGCTTCGTCGACGGCCTCATCCGCTCGATCCCGGTGATCGGCACCTGGGCCGAGTTCCTCGTCTTCGGTGGCGAGTTCCCGGGCACGATCATCGTGGCCCGCCTGTACATGGTCCACATCCTCCTGGTGCCCGGCCTGCTGCTCGCGCTGATCGGCGCCCACCTCGCGCTGGTCGTCTACCACAAGCACACCCAGTACCCGGGTCCAGGCCGCACCGAGACCAACGTCGTCGGCTACCCGCTGCTCCCCGTGTACATGGCCAAGGCCGGCGGCTTCTTCTTCATCGTCTTCGGCGTCACCGTGCTCATGGGCACGTTCCTGTCGATCAACCCGGTGTGGAAGTTCGGCCCCTACACGCCGAACCAGATCACGGCGGGCTCCCAGCCTGACTGGTACATGGGCTTCGTCGAGGGCGCCATCCGCATCATCCCGGGGTTCGAGTGGCACATCGGACCCACGACGTGGCCGCTGCAGGTCTTCCTGCCCGGTGTGGGCCTGCTGGGCGTCCTGTTCGGCGCGCTCGGCGCGTACCCGTTCATCGAGTCCTGGATCACCGGCGACAAGTCCGAGCACCACCTGCTCGACCGTCCCCGCAACGCCCCGACGCGTACGGCGTTCGGCGTCGCGGGCATGACCTGGTACGCGATGTTCTGGATCGCCGGTGGCAACGACATCCTCGCCAACGCGTTCGGCATGAGCCTCAACGCGATCACGTACGTCATGCGCGTCGCCGTCTTCGTGGCGCCGGTGCTGGCGTTCATGGCCACGCGGCGCATCTGCCTCTCGCTGCAGCGTCACGACGCCGACCGCGTCCTGCACGGCTCCGAGACGGGCATCATCGTCCGCACCCCGGATGGCGGCTACTACGAGGACCACGCGCCGGTCTCGCCCGACGAGGCCTTCACGCTGACCCAGCACGCCGAGTACCCCGCGCTCGAGCCGACGCCTGGCGTCGACGAGAACGGCGTGCCCGTACCGGCAACGGTCACGAAGCGTCGTGCGCGGGCCCGCGACTGGTTCATGAGGGCGAACCTCCCGAAGCCGACCGCCGAGGAGATCTCGGCGGCCCACGACCACGCCGGCCACAACGGTCCCGAGGTCGAGGGCAGCGTCGACGAGAAGAAGGCGGTCTCGTCGCACTGATGGCGCCCCGCCCTACCCGCCTGTACGAGGCGTACGTCTTCGACATGGACGGGACGATCTACCTCGGCGACCACCTGCTCCCCGGAGCTGCCCGTCTCGTCACCGAGCTGCGCCGTCGTGAGATCCCGGTGCGGTTCCTGTCGAACAACCCGACACGCGACCCGGACATGTACGCGACGAAGCTGAGCGGCCTCGGCCTGCCGACGCCTGTCGAGGACATCGCGAACACCGTGGTGACGACGGTGCGCTGGTTGCTCGACCACCGGCCGGGCGCCGTGGTCTTCCCCATCGCCGAGGAGCCGCTGTGCCGGGCCCTGGAGGCTGCCGGCATCGAGATCAGCGAGGACCCGTCGCGGATCGACATCGTCATCAGCTCGTACGACCGGCACTTCGACTACCGCAAGCTCCAGATCGCCTTCGACGCCATCTGGTTCCACAAGCGGGCTGAGCTCATCGAGACCAACCCCGACCTGTACTGCCCGTTCCCGGGCGGCCGGGGCGAGCCGGACTGCGCGGCCATCACGGCCGCGATCGAGGCCTGCACCGGCACCAAGAAGGTCGCCAGCCTCGGCAAGCCAGCTCCCGTCATGGTCACCGAGGCGCTGCGCGGGCTCGACGTGGTGCCGGAGAACTGCCTCATGGTGGGCGACCGGCTGATGACCGACATCGCCATGGCAGTCGACGCCGGAATGTCGTCCGGGCTGGTGCTCACCGGCGACTCCACGAGGGCCGAGGCTGAGGCGCTGGCGGCCCACCGTCAGCCCACGTACATCGTCGAGCGGGTCGACGAGCTGCTTCCAGCCACGATCTGGACCGAGCAGGGCTGGAGCGCGCCCTAGTCGTCTGGTGAGCTTCGGAAACGCCGCGAGGTGCGTGCCAGGGGCGCATCAAGCGTCAACGAATCAAGGAGACGGGCCACGAGCGCGTGGCAAGATGTCCGCCGTGCGATTCCTTGACGGCAAGCCCGACCACGACCTCACGTACAGCGACGTCTTCATGGCGCCGAACCGTTCCAGCGTGGCATCACGCACGGACGTGGACCTGACCAGCACCGACGGGCTGGGCACTCCCCTGCCCATCGTCGTCGCCAACATGACGGCGATCAGCGGGCGCCGCATGGCGGAGACGGTGGCTCGCCGTGGCGGCATCGCGATCCTGCCGCAGGACATCCCCACCGACGTCGTCGCCGCACAGATCGCGAAGATCAAGTCGGCGGACCCCAAGGTGGAGACCCCGATCCGCGTGGCAGTGGGCTCGACTGTCGGCGAGGCGATGCAGCTCATCCCCAAGCGCGCGCACGGGGTCGCCGTGGTCGTCGACGGGACCCGTCCCGTGGGCATCGTCTCCCCGGCTGAGTTCGAGAGCGTCGACCGCTTCACGCAGGTGCAGGAGGTCATGACGACCGACCTCACGCTCGTCGGTGCCGAGGCCACCCCCGCCGAGGTGTTCGACGGGCTGTCGGCCCGTCACCAGAAGGTCGCGCTCGTGACCGCTGCCGACGGCGCCCTGATCGGCCTCATGACCAGCAAAGGCGCGCTGCGGTCGTCGCTGTACGAGCCGGCGCTGGACCCGTCCGGCCGCCTCATGGTGGGCACGGCCGTGGGCATCAACGGCGACGTGGCCGAGCGTGCCAGGCGGCTGCTGAGCGCCGGGACGGACGTGCTGGTCGTCGATACCGCCCACGGCCACCAGGAGCGCATGATCACGGCGCTCGCGGCGGTACGGGACGCGCGGGACGCCTTCGCCGCCGAGACCGGCCGCCGGATCGTCATCGTGGCCGGCAACGTCGTCACCTCGCGCGCTGTCGACGACCTGGTCGAGGTGGGTGCCGACGTGCTCAAGGTCGGCGTCGGACCGGGGGCCATGTGCACGACCCGCATGCAGACGGGCGTGGGGCGCCCGCAGTTCAGCGCCGTGCTCGAGTGCTCGCTGGCCGCCGCGGCTCTGGGCAAGGCCGTCTGGGCGGACGGCGGCGTCAGGTACCCGCGCGACGTTGCGCTAGCGCTGGCCGCCGGTGCCGGCAGCGTGATGATCGGGTCCTGGTTCGCCGGCACGTACGAGTCGACCGGACCGTTGCTGAGCGACCACCAGGGCCGCCAGTACAAGGAGTCCTTCGGCATGGCGAGCGCTCGGGCTGTACGGAGCCGTACGCGCGACGACTCCGCCTTCGACAGGGCGCGCAAGGCGCTCTTCGAGGAGGGCATCTCGAGCTCGCGGATGTATCTCGACCCCGACCGCCCCGGCGTCGAGGACCTGCTCGACTGGATCACGTCCGGCGTGCGCTCGGCGTGCACCTACGCCGGGGCGGCCACCCTGGCCAGGTTCCACGAGCTGGCCGTCGTCGGTGTCCAGTCCTCGGCCGGCTATGACGAGGGGCGCCCGCTGCATGCCAGCTGGTGAGCGCCCCCAAGGCACGCCGTGACGTAAGCAGCCCCGGCCTTGACGTGACGTATTGCAAGTCTTGATCGGCCTGGTCGCCGTTTCATCCACACCATCCGCCCTTGTGACGTAGGTTCGAAGAACCGGAACAACGATGTTCGGGTCCGGGTCTGGCGACCCGCTTTCAGGAGGCATCCCCCGTCCCGGCCAACATCGCGAGGGTGACCGGCGTGCACAACGTCTACATCACCTTCACGAGCGGCCAGCCGAGCGACTACGTCGCTCTCAACTGGGTCACCTTCGGCCGCTGACACGATGTCAATGACCCGATGAAACGGCTGCGCCCCGCCGAGGTTCCTCGGCGGGGCGCAGCCACGTTCAGGGGCTAGTGGGTCGTTACCTGGATCCACTAGTGGCGGTAGTCGCCGCGGTAGTACTCGTACACCCAGCCTGTCAGCGACCAGGCGCCCATTCCGAGGCCGATGAGAGTGATCCACCACCCGAACACCGGTCCGAGCACGATCACCACCATCGTGAGCGCCGCCCACAGCGGCCAGATGCTGCTGGCGGGGAAGAAGCCCTGGTCACCGGCACCCTCAGCGATCTCGCCGTCGGGACGGTCCTCCGCGCGGTCGGTGTGACGGCTGACACGCGCCAGGTAGAACGCGATGAGGCCACAGGTCCCGGACGCGAGGAGCAGACCCACGACGCCGATGGGCTCGGAGAGCTTCGTGAACCATGCGTAGATCGGCGCCAACAAGACGAAGAACGCCGCGATGGGGGCGAACACCTTCCATTCGGTCTTCACGACGTCTTCTCCTCCACGTGGTCGCCGCCGACCTCCACGAGCTGGGGGTCCTTGGGCAGTGCCTGGTTCCGGCTGATTTCCGGGTGGTGCAGGTCGAAGGCGGGAGCCTCGCTGCGGATCCGCGGCAGGGACGTGAAGTTGTGCCGCGGCGGCGGGCAGGAGGTCGCCCACTCGAGCGAACGGCCCCAGCCCCACGGGTCGTCGACGGTTACCTTGGGCGTCTTTCGGGTGATCCAGAGGTTCCAGAACCACGGCAGCATCGAGATGCCGAGCAGGAACGCGCCGAACGTCGACACCTGGTTGAGGAACGTGAATCCCTCGGTCGGCAGGTAGTCGGCGATACGCCGCTGCATGCCCTCGACGCCCAGCCAGTGCTGCACGAGGAAGGTGGTGTGAAAGCCGACGAACGTGATCCAGAAGTGGACCTTGCCCCAGGTCTCGTTGAGCATGCGACCCGTGAGCTTCGGCCACCAGAAGTAGAAGCCACCGAACATCGCGAACACCACGGTGCCGAACAGCACGTAGTGGAAGTGCGCGACGACGAAGTAGGTGTCGGAGACCTGGAAGTCGAGCGGCGGCGAAGCGAGGATGACGCCGGTCAGGCCGCCGAACAGGAACGTCGTCAGGAAGCCGACCGCCCACAGCATGGGGGTGTCGAACGACAGGGACCCGCCCCACATCGTGCCGATCCAGTTGAAGAACTTCACCCCGGTGGGCACCGCGATCATGAACGTCATGAACGAGAAGAACGGCAGGCTGACCGCTCCCGTCACGAACATGTGGTGGGCCCAGACGGCGATCGACAGCGCCGCGATGGTGAGCGTGGCACCGATCAACGAGATGTAGCCGAAGATCGGTTTGCGGCTGAAGACTGGGAGGATCTCCGTGATGATGCCGAAGAAGGGCAGCGCGATGATGTAGACCTCGGGGTGCCCGAAGAACCAGAACAGGTGCTGCCAGAGCAGTGGGCCACCGTTCGCCGCGTCGAAGATGTGCGAGCCGAGGCGTCGGTCCGACTCGAGGACGAGCAACGCCGCCGCGAGGATCGGGAACACGATGAGCACCAGGATCGACGTCACGAGGATGTTCCACGTGAAGATCGGCATCCGGAACATCGTCATACCCGGCGCACGCATGGTCATGATCGTCGTGACGAAGTTCACCGCGCCGAAGATCGTCGCCAGGCCGGTGAGGTAGAGGCCCATCAGCCACAGGTCGCCGCCGACACCAGGCGAGTTGATCGAGTCCGAGAGCGGTGCGTAGGCGAACCAGCCGAAGCTGGCGGCACCCTGAGGGCTGAGGAACCCGGCGCACACGGTGAGGCCGCCGAACAGGAACAGCCAGAACGAGAACATGTTGAGCCGCGGGAACGCGACGTCCGGCGAGCCGATCTGCAACGGCATGATCGCATTGGCGAACGCGGCGAACATCGGCGTCGCGAACAGCAGAAGCATGATCGAGCCATGCATCGTGAAGAACTGGTTGTACGTCTCGTACTGCAGGAACTGGATGCCGGGGAAGGCGAGCTCTGCGCGGATCGCGAGCGCCAGCAGGCCGCCGAACAGGAAGAACCCGAAGGCCGTCACGAAGTACATGTTCGCGATGACCTTGTGG